>JBMTYA010000001.1:0-60836 GCA_049454015.1 Ilumatobacteraceae bacterium
CCGAGTCGGTCACGCAGCCGTGCCGCCTCTTCGAAGTTCTGCTCGGCCGAAGCATGCTTCATCGTTTCGGTGAGCGTTTCCCGAACGTGGTCGGTGTCGCCACCGAGGAATCTCACCAAGCCATCGACGTGACCGCGGTACGCCTCTTGCTCGACTTCGCCGACACAGGGTCCCGCGCACTTCTCGATATGGAATAAAAGACAAGGCCGCCCGAGTCGTTCGTGCTGGCGGAATTTTGCCGGCGAGCATGTGCGCACTGGGAACGTGCGCAGGAGTGCATCAAGCGTGTCGCGGATGGCCCAGGCGTGCGCGTACGGGCCGAAGTACTTAGTTCCCCTTCGCTTGCGGCCGCGCATCACCACGGCGCGCGGCCACTCCTCATCCAGCGTGACAGCTAGGAATGGATAGCTCTTGTCGTCGCGCAGTCGCACGTTGAAACGCGGTCGGTGTTGCTTGATGAGGTTGTACTCGAGCAAGAGGGCGGCTACTTCGCTCTCAACCTCGATCCAGGTAACGTCGCGCGCCGCTGCAACCATCGCAGCCGTGCGCGAATGCAGCTGTGCGGGGTCGGCGAAGTACGAAGAGACGCGTGAGCGCAGATTCGCGGCCTTGCCTACATAGATGATGCGGCCGTGCTCGTCTTTGAACTGATACGAGCCGGGCCCCGTGGGAATCGTGGCGGTATCTGGACGTCGCATCACGACCCGAGGTCAGCTACGAAGCATGTCAACGAGAAACCGACCAGTGTGGCTGGCTTTCACCTTGGCAACTTGTTCTGGCGTGCCCTCGGCGACGATGGTGCCACCTCCGTCACCACCCTCAGGTCCGAGGTCGATCAGCCAATCCGCTGTCTTTATGACATCGAGGTTGTGCTCGATGACGAGCACCGTGTTGCCTTGGTCCACTAGGCGGGCAAGCACAATCAACAATCTCCGCACGTCCTCGAAATGCAGACCGGTCGTTGGTTCGTCAAGCAAATAGATGGTGTGGCCGGTGCTACGCCGAGCAAGTTCGCTCGCGAGTTTCACGCGCTGCGCTTCGCCGCCCGAGAGCGTCGGCGCGGACTGGCCGAGCCGCACGTAACCCAAACCGACGTCAACGAGAGTCTGCAAATGTCGTGCGATTCTCGGCTGGTTGGAGAAAAACTCGAGTGCTTCGCTGATCGGCATGTCGAGTACTTCGGCGATATTCTTTCCTTTGAAGCGAATCTCGAGGGTGTCTCGGTTGTAGCGCGCCCCTTTGCACACTTCGCACGGCACATAGACATCGGGCAGGAACTGCATTTCAATGCGGATAGTGCCGTCGCCCGAACACGCCTCGCATCTGCCGCCCGACACGTTGAAAGAGAAGCGACCAGGTTGGTAGCCGCGCACCTTTGCGTCGGGTGTGTTGGCGAACAGTTTGCGAATCTCGTCGAACATTCCGGTGTAGGTGGCCGGGTTCGAGCGAGGAGTACGGCCGATTGGCGACTGGTCCATATCAATCACCTTGTCGAGCTTGTCCATGCCAGTTACTGACTTGTGACGGCCCGGTGACTCCTTGCTCTTGTAGATCTTCTGCATGAGGGCTGGGAGCAGGATGTCTCGCACGAGCGTGCTCTTGCCGCTGCCAGATACACCCGTGACGGCGACGAAACAGCCGAGCGGAATGCGAACATCAATCTGTTTCAGATTGTGCTCGCGCGCCCCTTTCACCACGAGAGCATCTGCGCCAATTTGGCGCCGCTTTGCTGGCACAGCTATCGATTTCTTCCCGGAGAGGTATGCACCCGTCACTGAATTGTTCGATTTTTCGATGCCCTTCACGGGGCCGCTGTAGACCACTGCCCCGCCGTGCTCGCCGGCACCAGGGCCGATGTCAACGATCCAGTCGCTGGCTCGGATGGTGTCTTCGTCGTGCTCCACCACGAGCACCGTGTTGCCGAGGTCTCTCAACCGGTGCAATGTGTCGATTAAACGGTGATTGTCGCGTTGGTGTAAACCAATTGAAGGTTCGTCGAGCACATACAGGGTGCCGACGAGCCCTGAGCCGATCTGGCTTGCGAGTCGAATGCGCTGTGCCTCGCCGCCGGCCAGTGTGCCCGCAGACCTCGACAAGGTGAGGTAGTCGAGACCCACGTCGAGAAGAAATCCGAGTCGGGCGTTGATCTCCTTCGTTATGCGTTCAGCGATGATCTTTTCTCGCTTGTTGAGCGTCAACCCCGAGAGAAACTTTGCAGATTCACCGATCGACATGTCGCAAACGTCGGCAATCGACATGTCGTTGACTTTGACGGCAAGCGATTCGGGCTTCAGTCGAGCGCCCTTGCACTTGGAGCATGGCTTCTCGCGCATGTAGCTCTCGTATTGTTCGCGCTGGTAATCGCTCTCTGCGCTCTCGTGTCGACGCTTCAACCACGGGATAACGCCTTCGAACGTCGTGCTGTACTCCCGCACTCGTCCGTAGCGATTGCGGTATTTGACGATGACGTTGTCGCCGAGACCGTTCATGATGATTTTCTGTTGTTTCGCGGTCAGCTTGGCCCAGGGTTTGTCGGTATCGATGCCTTCTTCCTCGGCGACGGCCTCGAGCATGCGGGTGAAATACATCGTGTGTGCGCTGCGCCAGGGTGCAATCGCCCCCTCGGTGATGCTGAGGTCGGGATCGGGCACGACGAGTTCTTGGTCCACCTCGAAGGTGGTGCCCAACCCGAGGCACTTATCGCACGCACCATACGGCGTGTTAAATGAAAAATTGCGCGGCGCGAGTTCTTCATACGACGTACTGCACTTCGGGCACACGAGCTGCTGGCTGAAGTTGAGCACCTCAGCGATTTCGTCACCCTTGCCCATCACCTCGACGGTTGCGACTCCGTTGGCGAGCCGCAGTGCGGTCTCCATACTGTCCGTGAGGCGTCGGGTGATGCCGTCCTTGCGCACCAATCGGTCGACAACCACGTCAATGGTGTGTTGTTCGTAGCGGGCGAGTTTCTTGCCGCTCTTTTGGTGTTCAGCGATATCCGTTACCACTCCATCGACCCGCACGCGGGTGAAGCCCTGTGCGAGCAAATCTGCGAGGAGGGAGTCGTATTCCCCTTTGCGACCGCGTACCACCGGCGCGAGCACCTGGAATCGGGACCCTTCCTTTAGTTCGAGCACCTGGTCGACGATCTGCTCAGGGGTCTGCTTTGCCAGACGTGCACCGTCGTTCACACAATGTTGGATTCCGACTCGCGCGTACAGCAGTCGCAGGTAGTCGTACACCTCGGTGATGGTGCCAACCGTCGAACGCGGGTTGCGCGACGCAGACTTTTGGTCAATCGAGATCGCCGGCGACAAACCTTCGATGACGTCTACATCCGGTTTGTCCATCTGCCCAAGGAATTGCCGGGCGTACGCGCTGAGACTCTCCACGTACCGACGTTGGCCTTCTGCGTAGATGGTGTCAAAGGCGAGGCTGCTCTTGCCCGAGCCCGACAAACCTGTGAGCACGACGAGCCGATCGCGAGGAATCTCCAGGTTGATGTTCTTCAGGTTGTGCTCACGCGCACCCCTGATGATGATCGAATCGGTCACGACGTCACGCTAATTCTCAGGTTTGCCTTCGCGAAGTTCGCGTCGAAGCTCACGGATCTCATCACGCAACCGAGCTGCCTGTTCAAAGTGCAAGTCGGATGCCGCCTGATGCATCTCTTCTTCGAGCGTCCGAATGAGCCGTTCGAGATCGCTCGCCCCAAGTGACTTCAGGTCGCGAATCACCTTGTCACGCTCGCGTGACTGTCGTCTGCCCTTACCTGGATACGGAGCAGTTTCATCGGGTCGAAGGATGGACAGAATGTCGCCAACTGCCTTGCGGATGGTCTTGGGCTCGATACCTCGCTCTTTGTTGTAGGCAACCTGTCTCTCGCGGCGCGCGTTGGTGAGGGCGATTGCCGAATCCATCGCCGCGGTGTGCTTATCGGCGTACATGATCACCTGACCGTCGACATTTCGGGCTGCGCGACCAATCGTCTGGATGAGCGACGTCTCACTCCGCAAGAAGCCTTCTTTGTCGGCATCGAGTATCGCGACAAGCGACACTTCAGGCAGGTCGAGGCCTTCGCGCAACAAGTTGATGCCTACGAGCACGTCGAACTCCCCAAGCCTCAAGGCGCGGAGAATCTCGATTCGTTCGATTGTGTCGATGTTGGAGTGCAGATATCTCACGCGCAGACCCTGCTCCAGGAGGTATTCGGTCAGGTCTTCGGCCATCTTCTTGGTGAGCGTGGTGATGAGTATGCGGTCGCCCTTCTCGACTCGCTGACGCACGTTGAGGATGATGTCGTCGATTTGGCCCTTGGTCGGTTTGACGATGACTTCAGGGTCGACGAGGCCGGTCGGTCGCACGATCTGTTCCACCACCTGCGCCGAGTTCTGCAGTTCGAATTTGGCGGGCGTGGCCGACATGAAAATGCACTGGTTGACCCGCTCGAGCGTTTCTTCGAATCGCAACGGACGGTTCTCCATCGCACTCGGCAGGCGGAAACCGTGTTCAACGAGAGTGCCTTTTCGTGCGCGGTCTCCTGCGAACTGGCCATAGAGCTGCGGCACCGCCACGTGGCTTTCGTCAATGACGAGGAGGTAGTCATCCGGGAAGTAGTCGAGGAGTGTGAAGGGCGGATCACCGAAAGTGCGACCGTCGATGTGCATGGAGTAGTTCTCGATGCCGTTGCAGTACCCCATCTCCTGGATCATCTCGATGTCATACCTCGTGCGCATGCCGAGGCGCTGGGCCTCAAGCAATTTGCCGTTCGCGTTGAAGAACTGCAGCCGCTCGGCGAGCTCGCCCTCAATTTTTTCGATTGCGCCTCGCATTCGTTCTTCGCCTGCCACGTAGTGCGTGGCAGGGAACACCACTACCTCGCTCGGTGTCGAAAGCGTCTCTCCTGTCACTGGGTCGACCACGGTGATGCGATCAACGGTGTCGCCGAACATCTCAATACGGGTCACGCACTCCTCGTAAGCAGGGTGAAGTTCGATGGTGTCGCCGCGTACGCGGAAGTTGCCGCGACCAAGCGCAGTGTCGTTGCGCTCGTATTGCAGGTCAACCAACCTGCGCAAGATGCTCTGCTGGTCGTAATCCACGCCTTGGTGAAGTTCGAGCAGGTGACCCTTGTACTCGTCGGGGTCGCCCATGCCATAGATGCAGCTCACCGATGCCACGACGATGACGTCGCGTCGCGTGAGCAGTGCTGCCGTAGTGCTATGGCGGAGCCTGTCGATCTCGTCGTTGATGGACGAGTCCTTTTCGATGTAGGTGTCGCTCGAAGGTATGTACGCCTCGGGTTGGTAGTAGTCGTAGTACGAGACGAAGTATTCCACTCGGTTATTCGGGAAGAATTCCCTCATCTCCTGCGCGAGCTGCGCAGCGAGGCTCTTGTTCGGAGCCAAGATGAGTGTCGGTCGCTGCACCTTCTCGATCGTCCATGCAATCGTCGCTGACTTGCCCGATCCGGTGATGCCAAGGAGCGTCTGGAACCTCTCTCCACGTTCGATCCCCGCCGCGAGTTGTTCGATGGCGCGCGGCTGGTCACCTGCAGGCTCGTACTCGGACACCACCTTGAGGGCGTGCTTGGCGCGCGTGTCCACCACGCGGCAAGGCTACGAGTCGGCTGTTCTGGCGATGCGACCGGCGTCGGCACTTGCCGGTGGCAACGAACACATCCAGCGCCAGGCTTGGCTCACCTGACGCGCGAGGTCGAGTCGCGAACCCGAGTTGTCGATAATCCAGTCCGCCACGGCACGGCGCGCCAAACGCGAAGACTGTCGGGCAACGCGAGCCCGAGCATCTGCTTCGGTGAGTCCCCGTTGTCCGACAAGGCGCTCGACTGCAATCTCTGTGTCAAGGTCTATGACAAGGATTCCGCATAGACCCGTGCGAGGATTCTCCACGAGCAGAGGTACATCGAGTACGACGACTGCATCGGTGTCGCGCCGTTCGTCAATCTGGCGCATCATTTCTCGTCCGACGGCCGGGTGCACGATTGCGTTGAGGTCGGTCAGGGCCTGTTGGTCGCCGAACACCGTCTCGGCGAGCGCGGCCCGATCGAGATGACCGCTCTCCATCAGGATGCCGGTGCCGAATCGCTCGACGATTTTGCGCAGAACCTCTTGGCCGGGCTGCTGCAATTGCCGCACGATGACATCGGCATCAACAATCACAGCACCGTGTGCCGCAAGTTGTGCGGACACGACTGACTTGCCGGACCCGATACCACCGGTGAGCCCGACGAGAATCATCGGATCACTGCGGCAATCTTGTGGTCAGCTGTTCTGTTGACCCTCGGCCTGGTACATCTCGCTCCACGCAGCTTCACGTGATGCTTCGTCTGCACCGACCCAGTTGCCCTGCTCGTCAGCCTTGAACTGGTCGCGATACTCCGGCGCCAATTCGCCACCTTCGGCAGCCTGCTTGATCGACAGGCTGATTCGGCGTCGCGCCAGATCGAGGTCGATGATCTTGACCCACAGCTCTTCACCTGGGGTGACCACTTGCTCAGGTGCTTCAACGTGGTGCGTCGACATCTCGGAGATGTGGACGAGACCTTCAATGCCGTCACCGACTTGCACGAACGCGCCGAACGGCACGATCTTGGTGACGCGGCCGTAGACGAGCTGGTTAACGGCGTGCGAACTGGCGAATGCCTGCCATGGATCCTGCTGAGTTGCCTTCAGCGACAAGCTGATTCGCTCGCGCTCGTTGTCGATTTCGAGCACCTTCACTTCAACCTCGTCGCCAATCTTCACGATGTCGGCAGGGTTGTCGACGTGCTTCCAGGAGAGTTCGGACACGTGGATGAGGCCGTCCATGCCGCCGAGGTCGACGAACACACCGAACGCAACGATCGACGACACGCGACCCTTGCGAACCTCTCCGACCTTCAGGTTGACGAGGAAGCCGTCGCGGCTCTCGCGCTGCGTGGCCTCGAGCACCGCTCGGCGCGACAACACAACGTTGTTGCGGTTGCGGTCGAGCTCGAGGATCTTGGCTTGCACCTTCTGGCCGACGTAGGGCGATAGCTCCTTCACGCGACGCAACTCGACGAGCGAAGCCGGCAAGAAGCCGCGGAGTCCGATGTCGACGATGAGGCCGCCCTTCACTTCTTCGATGACGAGACCTTCGACGATGCCGTCTTCGTTCTTGATGCGCTCGACGTCGCCCCACGCGCGCTCGTATTGCGCGCGCTTCTTGGAGAGCAGCAAGCGGCCCTCTTTGTCTTCAAGCGTGAGCACGAGAGCTTCGACTTTTTCTCCGAGCTTCACGACCGTGTTCGGGTCGACATCTTGGCGAATTGTGAGTTCTCGGTTGAGGATGACACCTTCGGTCTTGTAGCCGATTTCGAGAAGCACTTCTTCGCGGGTGATGCGCACGACTGTGCCCGTGACGAGCTTGCCTTCCTTGATTTCGACGAAGGTGCTTGCGATCTCGTCGGCGAACGATGCGTCTCGTTCGGTTACTTTGCGAGGAACGTAATTGCCGCTTTGATCAAAGGTGCCCATAGCGGACGCTGGGCTGAGAGTGGTTTCGGACACGGGATGCTTTCAGTGGATAGGAAGAGTAGGAATAGGACAGTTCCCGCCCCGAGAGGCGGATGGGTCAGGCTACCTTCGCGCCCGCCCAACTCCTTCCCCACGACGCATTCACCACAAGCGGCACATCGAGGCGCGCGGCTCCTTGCATTGCCTCGAGTGCCAACGGCCCGACGACGCTCTTTTCTGCCTCGGGCACCTCGAGGATCACTTCATCGTGCACCTGGAGCACGATCTGACTCGAAAACCCACCCGCCTCGAGTTGCCGGTCGATATCTACGAGTGCAATCTTGAAGATGTCCGCGGCCAGACCTTGGATGCCGGCGTTCATCGCCATGCGGGCAGCCGCAGCGTCGACGTTCCGGTTGCCGCCGAAGCCTTCGATCTGTCGGCGTCGCCCAAAGAGCGTCATCGTGTATCCGAGTTTTCGAGCGCCCGCCACCGCGTCATCCATGTATTTGCGCACTTTCGGAAATGCGTCAAAGTATGCGTCGAGAATCTCCTTTGCCTCGCCAACATCAATCGCCAGCCGCTGTGAGAGGCCGTATGCCTCCATTCCGTAAGCGAGACCGTACGACACCATCTTGGCTTTGGATCGCTGCTCGGACGTCACGTCGGTGACCTTCACTCCGAACACCTGCGCGGCGGTTGCGCGATGGATGTCGAGACCTTCGTTAAACGCCCGCAGGAGACCCGGATCTTGTGCGAGATGAGCGATGCACCGAAGCTCGATCTGGTTGTAGTCGGCTACCAAGAACTCGCAACCAGGAGCAGGCACGAATGCTTCCCTGAACACGCGTCCGGCCTCTGAGCGAACCGGAATGTTGTGCAGATTCGGTTGGTCGCTCGAAAGCCGACCGGTGCGCGCGACAGTCTGATTGAAGCTGGCGTGGATGCGATCGTCACTCGCCACTGCAGCGAGCAGACCTTCTGCGTAGGTTGCGCGCAATTTCTCCGTCTCGCGATACTCAAGCAACGGTCCGATGAACGCGGGCCATTCGTCACGAAGCTTCTCAAGCGTTGCAGCATCAGTGCTCTGCTGTTTGGTCTTGGTCTTCTTCCCACCGGTGAGGCCTTTTTCCACGAACAAGATCTCGGCAAGCTGCTTGGGTGAATTCACGTTGAATTCGCGACCAGCTTCCTTGTGCAGGGTGACAACGAGGGCGTCACTCTTTTTCTTCAGCTCTCGTTCCAACGAGACGAGACGCTTTCGGTCTACGCCGATACCGACGTGCTCCATCTTCGCTAGCACTCTCACGAGCGGAAGCTCCGTGCGCTCATACAACGACATCAGCTTGGTTTCCACAAGTGCAGCGCGGAGTACGGGCTCGGACATGGCTGCGATGGTCGCTTCGACAGCAGCTTCCTCGAGGGCAGCTTCGTGCGGATTGGCGTCGAAATTGAGTTCGCCCTCTGGTGCACCTTGCGTCGTTGCAATGCGACGCTTCAACCATCTCCGGGCGATGCTCTCTGCGTCGTAGGAGCCCGATTCTGCTTCCACGAGGTAGGCGGCAATCGCCGTATCGAATGCCAATGCCGAGAGATCGATCCCGAGGGCAAGCAGCCCGCGCAACAAGTTACGTGCGTCGTTTGCTACGAGCCGTTTGCTCAAAGTAAGAACATCGCGCACGGCAGGATCCGACAACAGCTCGGCAACAATCGCCGTGCAGGGCACCGGTTCGCTCGCGCGGCTAGCCCCAGCGCGGTCGGGTGAGCTGGCAGTGTTCGACACAAGCAGTGCGATGATGCTGCTTCGACCCGGTTCTCCGTCCCAGGCCGCAGCAATTCCAACGTGCGCATCGCCCGTGGTGAGCGCCTTCACGGCTTCCTGCGTCGAATTCGTCGTCGTCACCGAACACCGCAGCGTGTTGTCGACTACCCCGGTCACCGAATTCGTCGTTGCCCCCTTTTCGGCGTTACCGGCTGCAGTTTTGCTTGTGGCGGCGTCGGTGAGCCCTGTCGCGTCACTCGCGGTCGAGCCGCCGAACTTGGCAAGAAAAGGCTTCCATCGCCCGAGCATGGTGGAGAATTCGAGCCGTGCGAACATCGCCGACAAAGCGTGTGTGTCAGGCTTCGGCGTCAGGCTCGTACGTTGGATCTCCACTGGCACGTCACGAACGAGGCGCATCAGTGAAGCGTTACGCAGCACTCGTTCTCGAGATGCGTGCAATGCCTCTCGAAGTTTGGGAGTTTGATCGTCGGCGTGGTCGAACACCGCGACAAGTGAGCCGTATTGGTTGATGAGTTTCGCGGCAGTCTTCTCCCCGACCCCTGGAACACCGTCCAAGTTGTCGCTGGGGTCGCCGCGCAGCGCCGCATAGTCGGCGTACTGCGCTGGTGTCACGCCAGTGCGCTCCTTGATTCCCGCTTCGTCGTACAGGGCGTAGTCGGAGACCCCGCGCTTGTTGTAGAGCACCCGCACTTTCGGATCGCGAACCAGTTGATATGAGTCGCGGTCACCCGTGACGATGATCAAGTCATCTTCACTGCCGAGCTTGTCGGCGATCGTCGCAATAATGTCGTCGCCTTCGAATCCGGCGCGATCAAGCACCGCAATGCCGGCTGCCGAAAGCAACTCCTTGATCACATCCAGCTGTGAGTACAAGGTGTCGGGCTGTTTCTCGCGCTGCGCCTTGTATTCGGGTGCCTGTTCGTGGCGGAACGTCTTCTCCTTTCGGTCGAATACCACGACGATGCCGTCAGGGTCGTGATCTTTCACCAGATTGGCGAACATCGAGCAAAATCCGAAAACGGCGTTAGTGACTTCTCCCTCGACGGTCGTCATCGTGTCGGGCAACGCAAAGAACGCTCGGTAAGCAAGCGAGTTGCCGTCGAGGGCCATCAACTTCATTGGCTGGGTGCGGTCTCACCTTTCAACACCGACTCCGCAATCGAGCGCATTGAAGCACGCTTAGCCATCGCCGACTTCTGAATGAACGAGAACGCCTCTGACTCCTTCATCCCGTGTGCATCGATGAGCATCCCTTTGGCGCGGTCGATGAGTTTGCGAACCTCGAGGCGCTCGGTCAACTCGATGACTTCGGCTGCCAGTGCTTTGGTCTCTGCAAATCTTGCAATGGCGAGCTCGATAGCCGGCACGAGATCTGTTTTTTGAAACGGTTTGACGAGATACGCAAGCGCACCTGCATCTCGGGCCTGCTCAACGACTTCACGTTGGCTGAAGGCTGTGAGCATGAGCACTGCGCAGATGGCCTCGCCACTGATTCGCTTAGCTGCCTCAATGCCGTCCATCCCTGGCATCTTCACGTCGAGGATCACGACATCTGGCTTCAGATTTCGCACCAATTCGACCGCTTGATCGCCGCGGCCTGCCTCGCCGACGACGCTGTACCCCTCTTCCTCGAGCATCTCGCGCAAATCGAGACGGATGATTGCTTCATCCTCGGCGATGACGATGGTGGTCACGAGACGACTCTAGAACTCGCGAGTCACTTCGACTGCTGTCGACCGATCTGGTCGAGCAGGTCGTCCTGCTCGCGTTCAAGTTCGGCGATCGATGTCTCCAAGTGCTCTAGGTGTCGTTTGATCGCGACGAAGTGGCTCTGAGCTTCGCGGTGGTCGGCTTCTGCGCTCGGAGTTTCTGAGACGATCGCGCGCAGTTCTGCGTCGGCGGCATCATCGTGCATGACGTCGTACTGTTCGCGAGTTACTCGGAGGTCTTCGCGCAGCTCACGCAGCGTCGCCGTGCAGCGAGTGAGTCGGTGGCGGGCCAAACGCTCCCCGATACCCATCGGTAACTGCAGTGTCATTGGAAAACGAATTCTACGAGTGGTGTACCCGCCGCCGTGTCGTACAGGAGTGCCCGAGGTGGGAGTCGAACCCACACGCCCTTACCAGGCAACGGATTTTGAGTCCGTCGCGTCTGCCATTTCGCCACTCGGGCAATGCTCGGTCAGGCTACTGCCGACGCTTATGGTGCAGTCTCGTTTCTCGTAGCCTGAGCAGAGCGACACCGCACCAACAGGGAGGTCGATTCGTTGCTCGCGTTCTTGTTCCCCGGACAGGGCTCGCAGCGCCCGGGCATGGGTCGCCCGTGGGTCGGTCACGAGAGTTGGGAGCTTGTCGACGAGGCGAGTGCGATTGCTGGTCGGGATGTGGGTCGCCTGCTGCTTGATGCCGACGCCGACGAACTAAAAGACACCCGCAACGCCCAGTTGACCACCTTCGTCAGCAGTCTGATGGTGCTCGATGCCGTGGAACGACTCGGCATCGAACCAAGCGTGTGCGCAGGCCACAGTCTCGGCGAATACACCGCGCTTACTGCCAACGGGTCACTTGGTTTCGACGATGGCGTCCGCCTCGTTCTCGAACGCAGCGACGCCATGCACGAGGCAGGGTCGCAATCGCCTGGCGTTATGTCAGCTGTGCTCGGACTTGACGACGACCAGGTGGAGATCGCATGCCGCCGTGCCGATGCCGACGTCTGGGTCGCTAATTACAACGCACCAGGGCAAGTGGTCATTGCTGGTGCACCTGATGCCGTTGCTGGCGCCTCGCAGCACGCAAAAGATCTCGGCGCAAAGCGAGTGATGTCTTTGCCCGTCTCTGGAGCATTTCACACTCCCTTCATGACTCCGGCTCGCGATCGCCTGCGTGCGGCGATCGCCGAAGCGCAACCACGCGACTCCGACGTTCCGATCATTTCCAATGTCGATGCGCTGAGCCATCAGCAAGGAAGCGAATGGGCAGCATTGCTCTCCGCACAGTTGTGCAGCCCCGTGCGCTGGAAACACTCGCTCGTGGAACTGGCACGCCAAGGAGTCGCTGGGTACGTCGAGCTTGGACCCGGTGGCGTTCTCACCGGCATGGTGAAGCGCACGGTGGAGAACTCACGCTCCATCAGCGTGTCGACACCCGAAGAGCTCGACAAATTGCTGGAGTGGGTGACGCAGGTGTCACCTCCGCCTAGTGCCGTTCACGAAGGCGAACATCTCTTTGTCGCGGAGCGTCTCATCGTCGCGCCTTCGGCGGGTGTGTTCGAACCGGTCAACGGTCTCGGAGACGGAGCTCGCATCGAAGTGGGCACGGTCATCGGTCATATTGGCGACGTCGAAGTGCGCTCCCCTTTCGCCGGAGTCTTGCAGAACTTCATCGCACACTCTGGCGAGCGCCTCGCGTTACGCGAACCAGTCGCATGGATGCGTACGACCTGATGGCCGGCAGTCGCATTACTGGCTGGGGCACCGCACTGCCGGAGAAAGTGCTCACGAACGACGACCTCTCCGCAATGATGGACACCAACGACGAGTGGATCACTGAGCGCACCGGCATCAAGCAGCGCCATGTCGGCGGCTCTACAGCTTCTCTCTCGGTTGAATCTGCCCGCAAGGCAATCGCAATGGCAGGCGTCGATCCTGAGTCAATCGACGGACTGATTCTTTCGACTACTACCCCCGACCGAACCGTGCCCGCAACGTCAGCGACGGTACAAGACGCTCTTGGGCTTCGTTGTGGGGCATTCGACGTCAATGCTGCATGTTCGGGCTTCGTCTACGCCTACGTCGTAGCCAATGGGCTCCTAGCCATAGGCGCAAAGCGGCTTCTCGTCATCGGCACCGACACGCTCTCTCGTATCACGGATTGGTCCGATCGTGGAACGGCGATTCTTTTCGCCGACGGCTCGGGTGCTGCGGTCGTCGAAGCGACGAGCGACGCCGGACAGTTGCTCGGATGGGATCTCGACGCAGACGGTTCCGTCGAGCACCTGTTGTACGCCGAAGTCGGCGGATACATCCACATGGATGGCAAAGAAGTGTTCCGTCGTGCTGTGCGAATCATGGTCGACTCGGCACAGAAGTCTCTCGCGAAGGCCGGGCTTACGGCTTCCGATGTCAAGTTGTGTGTACCACACCAAGCCAATTTGCGAATCATCGATGCAGCGTGCAGACAGCTCGGGGTCCCATTGGAACGCACGGCAGTCGTTTTGCACAAGACGGGCAACACGTCGTCGGCATCAATCCCACTTGCTTTGTTCGACGCTGCGGATTCCGGACGGCTCAACGACGGCGACATCGTGCTTCTGGTCGGATTCGGAGCAGGCATGACCGCGGCGAGCGCCGTCATCGAATGGAGGAAACCATGAGTCGCATCGTTCTTATCACTGGTGGCAGTCGCGGCATCGGTCTTGCTACTGCCCGAAGGTTCGTAGCGCTCGGCGACAAAGTTGCCGTCACTTACAACACGACGAAACCCGAGGGCGACTTTCTCGCAGTGCAGTGCGATGTCACAAAACAAGAAGATGTCGATCGAGCATTCGACGAGATTGAGTCAAAACTTGGCCCAGTCGAAGTATTGGTGTCGAACGCTGGAATCACGAAGGATGGCCTGCTGCTCCGAATGAAAGAAGCCGACTTCGAGAGCGTCGTCGACGCCAATCTCACTGGGGCGTACCGCGTCTGCAAACGAGCCGCGCAGTCGATGCTGCGCGCACGCAAGGGCCGAATGGTGCTCGTGTCGAGCGTGGTCGGTCTCTTGGGTCAGGCCGGACAGGCAAATTATGCCGCATCCAAAGCCGGACTCGTCGGTTTTGCGCGGTCATTGGCGCGTGAACTCGGCAGTCGCAGCATCACCGTCAACGTCGTTGCGCCCGGGCCAGTAGACACAGACATGACTCGAGCACTTGGCGACGACAAACTTGCAGCGTTTGCAGAACTCGTGCCGCTCGGTCGCATTGCGTCACCCGACGAAGTCGCCGGTGTGATCGCATTCCTAGCCTCCGCGGATGCCGCCTACATCACAGGCGCCGTCATACCAGTGGACGGCGGTCTCGGGATGGGTCACTAGTATCGTCACGAAAAGGAGCCCACTGTGAGCCAAGACCTGTTTGATCGTTTCACCAAGTGCGCCGTCAGCATGCTGTCGGTCGATGCCTCGAAGGTAACCCCCGAAGCCCGTTTCAAAGAAGACCTCGATGCCGACAGCCTCGACCTTGTCGAGTTTGTGATGGAGCTTGAGTCCGAATTCGGTATCGAGGTGCCCGAACAAGAACTTGAGGGCATCACCACCGTCGGTCAAGCCTTCGACCTCATCAAGGCCAAAGCGAAATAACGCTCCCGATGCAGGGAGCAGGTCATCGAGTCGCCATTACTGGCTACGGCGTTCTTGCGCCGTGTGGAGTTGGCAAGGAAGCGTTCTGGAAGGGCCTGCTTGGCCCTGGAGTGAACGGTGCAAAGACCGTCGAACTCGCTGATTGGGACCCCCAGCCCTACTTTGCTAACCCGAAAGAAGCTCGCAGAGCCGACCGCGTGGAGCAATTCGCCTTGGCTGCCGCAAGCGAAGCCTTTGCCCAGTCCGGTGAACTTCCCTACGACCGTGCGCGGATTGGCACGATTTTTGGCACCGGCATCGGCGGCCTACGCACGCTCGAAGACCAAGTCATCGTCAGGGTCGAAAAGGGTGAACGACGCGTGTCACCGTTTCTCGTACCAATGATGATGGCCAATGCCTGCGGTGCAGCAATATCAATGCGTTACGTGCTGCAGGGCCCGGCCGAGACAATCTGCACTGCATGCGCGGCAGCGACGCACGCCATCGGATACGCGGCGCGTCTCGTTGCCTGGGGTCGATGCGATGCTGTCGCCACCGGCGGAGCCGAGTCGGCCGCCACCATCACCGCGGTAGCCGGTTTTGCGAACATGACTGCGCTCTCGTCATCGGGATGCAGCAAGCCTTTCGATGCGACGCGTGACGGCTTCGTCTTCGGAGAGGGTGCCGCCGTGTTCGTTCTCGAGCGATATGACCTTGCAAAAGCTCGTGGTGCAAGGATCCTGGCCGAGGTCTTGGGGGCTGCGAGCAACGCTGATGCCCACCACATCACCGCGCCATCCCCCGGCGGTGTCGGCGCGATGTCATGCATGCAGCAGGCACTTGACGACGCCGAGCTGACGGTGAGCGACATCAAGCAAATCAACGCCCACGGCACATCGACTCCCCTCAACGATCGAGCCGAATCGGAGGCCGTATCGGCGCTCTTTGGCAGCCCGACTCCGCCTGTCACATCGATTAAGGGTGTGACCGGTCACCCGCTCGGTGCCGCTGGTGCTCTCGAAGCCGCAGCGGTTTTGTTGTCGTTTGAACACGGTCTCATCCCACCGACCGCCAACACGACGAAGTTGGGCGACGACATCACCTGTGACGTCGTGTACGGGGCGCCGCGCAAGTGGACCCCGGGCCCGACAATCTCCAACAACTTCGGCTTCGGTGGACACAACGGCTCCGTCATACTTTCGCCAGTCGACTAGTCAAGGCCGACCGGCCATGATCTACTAGCCGAGGCTGCCCCGCGCTAATCTCTTGAACTCGATTGACCGGCGGCCGGCGAGTCCCAAGCGCGCTGTATCGAATGGTCTCAGGCGTCGACGAGCACGAACATCAACTCACATTCGCAGGCGAGTTCACCATTCACGCTCGCCGTGCCGCCGCCCTTACCCGCGCGCGCACTCATGCGCCCGAGTTCGACGCTGATGACGAGCTCATCTCCCGGCACGACTTGGCGGCGGAAACGAGCTGAGTCGAGACCGCCAAAGAGTGGGAGTTTCCCGCTGCGGGCGGGATCGCTCAACAGCGCGTAGGCGCCAACTTGAGCAATCGCCTCGCACATCAACACCCCGGGCAAGGTCGGCCGACCGGGAAAGTGACCGGGGAAGAACCATTCATCGCCGCGCAACTTCCATCGCCCGACTGCACGCTGCCCTGCGACGAGTTCGTCAATTGCGTCAACGAAGAGAAACGGCGAGCGATGCGGGAGAACCGTTGACGGAGCTGGATGACTAGCCATGTCAGGCTTCGAGCGCCTCAAGCAGAAACTTTGGCGTGTCCTTGGGTGAAATCTTGTACCAGGCATGGAGAATCTTGCCGTTTCCGTCAATCAAGAAAGCCGATCGTTCGATGCCCATGTATTCACGGCCGTACATCGATTTCTTCTTCCACACTTTGTAGGCCTTTGCTACCGCATGCTCCTCGTCGGCAAGAAGCGGGAAGCCGAGTTTGTATTTCGTGTCAAACTTCAATTGTTTTGCGGGGCTGTCTGGGCTGATGCCGATTATCGCGGTGCGACCGATATCGCTCTTAATTTCACTCAACAGGCACGACTGCTGCGTGCATCCTGGAGTGTCAGCCTTTGGATAGAAGTACACGAGCACTTTGCGCTTGGCGAACTCTTTCAGCGACCGCTTCTTGCCATGCTGGTCGAAAAGCGAGATCGCTGGGGCCTTGTCGCCTTGTTTAAGCATGGGGCAAAACTACTCGTCGAGTGCACGACGAACATCGGCGACAAACTTTCCAACGGAGTCAGCACCCTCGTCAAGCAGCCTGCGCATGATCGCCGCACCTTGGATGACGCCATCAGCGACCGAGCAAGCCTCAACGGCCTGAGCTGCGTCAGAAACTCCGACACCGACGAGTACGGGAAGGTCGGTTGCATTTTTAACACGCCGCGCGATGGTGGTCGCCGACGACGCGAGAGTCTCCCGCTCCCCCGTGATGCCGAGAAGTCCGACGGCATATACGAAGCCGCGCGATCGTTGCGCAATGAGCGGCAATCGTGCGTCGGGTGCTGTCGGCGCCGCGAGCATCACCGTTGCAAGCCCCGCAGTATCAGCCGCGGCGCACCACGGTGCAGATTCTTCAAGCGGCAGATCCGGCACGATCACCCCGCTTACGCCCGCCTTTCGGACGAGCGACGCAAATCGCTCGTGACCCGCGCGAAACACGGTGTTGTAGTAACACATCACCACAAGCGGCACGTCGACGTCGAGTTCTCGCACTTCGTCGAGGATTGCGTTGACCGTTGCCCCGCGTTGCAGAGCGATCGTTGATGCGCGCTGGATGACTGGTCCGTCCATGACCGGGTCAGAGAATGGAAGACCGATCTCGATTGCGTCGGCACCGTTGGCAACCGCTGCATGGATTGCCTCGACCCAACTGGGCGCAAAACCCGTCACGTACGGAACGAGAAGCTTTCTGCCACTCGCTCGCAGTGTTCGAAATCGCTCCTCGAGATCAATCATTGATCTTCGTCAGCCCTCGACTCGCGACCCGAGCACCTTCATCATCTGTGCGACGTCCTTGTCACCGCGGCCGCTCAAGTTCATGAGCACCGTCTGGCCCTGAATCTTGGGTGCCTCGCGCGCGATCCATGCGACAACATGTGCACACTCCAACGCCGGGATGATTCCTTCCGTGCGCGAGAGCAACTGGAATCCTGCGATGACTTCGTCGTCCGTGACGTTCGGATACTCCGCGCGCCCAATCGACGAAAGATACGAATGCTCCGGACCAACTCCCGGATAGTCGAGACCCGCCGAAATCGAGTGCGCTTCTTGCACTTGGCCTTCTTCGTCTTGCATGAGAAAGCTCTTCATGCCATGAACGACTCCTGGCACGCCGCGACCAACTGCTGCGCCCCCTGCAGGCTCGACGCCGACGAGTCGAGCCTTCGTGTCGACAAATCCACTGAAGATACCGATGGCGTTGGAGCCACCGCCTACACACGCCGTGACAACGTCTGGGTCACGACCGGTCAACTCCTGCATTTGCGTGCGGGCTTCATCGCCGATGATGCTTTGGAACTGTCTGACCATGTACGGGTACGGATGTGGACCCATGACCGAACCGATGCAGTAGTACGAGTGCTCAACGCTCGCAACCCAATCGCGCATCGCTTCGTTGACTGCATCTTTAAGCGTGCGACTGCCTGACTGAGCGGCTTCGACTTCTGCGCCAAGCAATCGCATGCGAAAGACGTTGAGGGCTTGTCGTTCGACATCGACAGCGCCCATGTACACCTTGCAGGTAAGATCAAGTAGCGCGGCAGCAGTTGCCGACGCCACACCGTGCTGGCCCGCGCCAGTCTCGGCAATGAAGCGTCGTTTGCCCATGCGCTTGGCGAGGAGGGCCTGGCCAAGCACATTGTTGATCTTGTGGGAGCCAGTGTGATTGAGGTCTTCGCGCTTCAGGATGAGCCGTATGCCGAGTTGACGCCCGAGGTTGTGACACTCCGTCAAGATCGAAGGACGTCCTGCATATTCGCGCTGCAGACGCGCTAGTTCGCCGCGAAACGTCGCGTCATTCCACGCATCATCAAACGCACGCTCCAGCTCTTGGCAAGCGGGTACGAGCGTCTCGGGGACGAATCTTCCACCGAACTCACCGAATCGACCGTCAGACGAAGGCGCTGTGAGTCTGGCGTTCACCGTTTCACTGTACAAGTGCGTCGAACGATCACTGCCCCAGTGAATCGAACGCGAGCTGTGCATTCTGTACGAAGCGGCGAACTTTCGTCGCATCCTTGCGACCGGGCTCACGTTCGACGCCCGTGCTTACGTCAACGCCGTACGGAGAGGTCATTGAGATGGCTTCTTTCACGTTCTCCGGCGTCAAACCGCCAGAGACGACGTAGCGCACCCCCTTGGGCATAGATGCAAAAATCGACCAGTTGTATGACTCCCCCGAACCGGGCTGGGCGGAATCAACGAGGATCAGATCCGTCCGATAACGGTCACAAGTTTCCGCATCGCGCGAACCTGCGACCACCGCCTTCATTACCCAGCCGACTTCTGCAGTAATCGTGTCCACCTCCGTCGCTGTTTCGCGCCCGTGCAGCTGGGCACCGCGCAGCCCAACTTCGCGCATGATGCGCGCCACCGACTTTGCGTCATGGTCGCGAAACACTCCGACGGTGATGATTCCCGAAGGCAAACGCTTCACGATGTCCGCAGCTCGCCCCGGTGTGATCTGACGCTTTGACGGGGCGAACACGAAGCCAAGTGCAGTCGCACCCATGGCGACGCTCAAGAGCGCGTCCTCTTCGTTGGTGATGCCGCAAATTTTGACGAACATCCTGCTTACGAAGGTAGTGCGACCCGCAATTCGCGCAGTGCTTTGCCGCGATCCGAGCTGCGAACGAGGTGTTCGCCCACCAATACTGCGCGGTAACCCGCCGCGGCCAGTCGTCGCGCGTCCTCCGATGAACGAATGCCAGACTCGGCGACCGCCACAACTCCTGTTGGAATCCTCGTCATCATCCGTTCGGCTCTGTCTTGGTCAACCTCAAAGGTATGCAGGTTTCGCTGGTTCACTCCAATCAGTTTCACATCGACGGAAAGGGCACGATCAAGTTCGACTTCATCGTGCACCTCGACCAAGGCGTCAAGTGAGAGCTGCATCGCAAGAGAGCTAAAGCTGCGCAATTCTGCATCAGACAAAGCAGCGACGATGAGGAGCACTGCATCGGCACCCATTAACGCAGCATCGATGACGTCGAGTTCGCTGACTGTGAAGTCTTTACGCAGGACGGGCAATCTCGTTGCCGACCGCGCAGCCTTGAGGTCGTTCGCGCTACCCCCGAAGTGTGGCGTATCAGTGAGCACCGATAGGCATGCCGCACCACCCTGCTCGTACTCCTTCGCGAGCAAGATCGGGTCGAGCGACTCATCAATTTCGCCTTTCGATGGTGAGCGTCGCTTGATCTCGGCGATCACTGCGAGGCTGGGGCCCGCTGTGAGTGCGTTAGCGAACCGGCGCGGTGCTGTGGTTCGTTCGTCAGCCGCACGCTCAATCAATGCTGTGGCATCTCGCGGATCTGTCGCAGCCCGCTTTCGGTGCCACGCGACGATGCCGTCGAGATACGTCACGCCGCTTAGAAGCCGAGAAGGCTGGCGAAATGTGCGAGCAAGCCGTCGATGGGCACTCGCACTTGGTTCGTCGAATCGCGGTCACGAACGGTGACAGCGTTATCTTCAAGCGAGTCGAAGTCGACGGTCACGCAATATGGCGTACCAATCTCGTCCTGTCGTCGGTACCGCCTACCAATCGCCTGGGTTTCGTCGTAATCGCACATGTACCGCGCCGTAAGCAGAGCAAATACCTTGTCTGCGAGCGGGGTTAGCGATTCCTTTTTTGACAGTGGCAGCACGGCCACCTGGTACGGCGCAATTCGCGGATGCAAACGAAGCACCGTGCGGGGCTCGTCGTTCACCACGTCTTCGTCGTATGCGGCGAGCAAGAAGGCAGCCATCGTGCGATTGACGCCCGCCGCTGGTTCAACCACGTACGGCACGTAGCGCTCGTTGGACGCTTGATCGAAATAGTCAAGTTTCTGTCCGGAGTGCTGCGAGTGTTGCTTTAAGTCATAGTCAGTGCGTTGGGCGATGCCTTCCAGTTCTCCCCAGCCCCACGGAAAGAGAAACTCGATGTCGCAGGTTCCCGCCGAATAGTGCGAGAGCTCGTCTTTCTCGTGTTCGCGCAAGCGAAGCATGTCGCGCGGAATCCCGTGCGAGACATACCACTCAAGTCGTTCGTTCTTCCAGTAGTCGTACCACTGCGGACCCTCTGCTGGGGGCACAAAGAACTCAAGCTCCATCTGTTCGAACTCTCTGGTGCGAAAGATGAAGTTGCCGGGGGTGATTTCGTTGCGGAACGATTTGCCCACTTGAGCGATTCCGAATGGCGGTTTCTTTCGACTGGTAGCCAGCACGTTGGCGAAGTTGACGAACATGCCCTGTGCGGTTTCTGGGCGCAAGTACACCTCGGTGCCCGCGCCTTCGATTGGGCCGGCGTGGGTCTTGAACATCAGATTGAACGCACGCGCTTCGGTGAATGCGCAGCCTTTCATCTTCTGCGGGCAGTCGCGCGAATCGAGCTGGTCCTGGCGAAAACGTCGCTTGCACACCGTGCAATCGACGAGTGGATCGCTGAAGTTGGCGAGGTGGCCGCTCGCTTCGAATGTTTGAGGCGGGTTGAGGATCGCCGCGTCGATCAGCACCACGTCGTTGCGTCGCTGAACAACAGACCTGATCCAGGCGTCCTTCACATTCCGCAACATGAGCGCACCGAGCGGGCCGTAGTCGTACGAAGACCGAAATCCCCCGTAGATCTCCGCACTCGGAAAGGCGAACCCGCGGCGCTTCGAAAGATTGACGATTTGGTCCAAATCCTTCGCAGGCATCTGTTTGAGGCTACTCAACCTGCTCTTGGGGCCTCGAACAACGATGTCGAGCGAATCCTTCGTTCGAGGTGATGTTCAGTAGTCGCCCTCGCAATCTCCACCACTTCGCGTGTCGCATGCGCCGCTACACCCGTGCGGTTCAGCACTTCTGCCACACGCCCGCCGAGTACGCCTTGCATGATTTCAAGTGCCTCGGTAGAAAGCGACAAGCCACGCCTGTGGTCGCGACACTGCACACCGCCAGCCGCCACGTCAAATGCGCACAAGTCGTGTGCGCCCTGGCAGACGATGCACGTGTCGACACGAGGGCCGACACCTTCGACCTCGAGCAATCGCAATTGCAACGCTGGGAGTACGAGAGGCGAGAACTGTTTGTCAAGCTGCCGCAGCGCACCGACCAGCATTCGATACAGGTGCTTGCAGGGCACCCTGTCGTGGCAGAGCTGTTCGACGACTTCGCACATGGCGAGTCCGTCGGTCGTGCACTCAAGACTGGAGCGCACATTGTTGGCAACTTCCACGAGTTCGACCTGATTCACAATGTCAAGCTCCCGACCTCTGTACAGCTGAACTTGCACGTGACTCATGGGTTCGAGTCGGGAACCGAATCGAGACCCTGTCTTGCGGACGCCTTTGGCAACAGCACGCACTTTGCCCGAGTCCTGAGTGATGATGGTGACAATCCGGTCGGACTCCCCCAACTTGTGGGTGCGCACCACCACGCCGACGTCGCGGTAGACCGGCATCAGGAATCGATTCCTCCGAAGCGTCGATCACGACGTGCAAAGTCGTCGATGGCCATCTCGAGGTGCTCGGCGTTCAAGTCACCCCATGGCGCATCGAGGAAGACGAGCTCTGCATACGCGATCTCCCACACCAACGAGGCGGGCATCGCGCTTGCGCTTCCGAGCACGATGACGAGGTCTGGTTCGCCCGGCGCCGGCGCGCTCAACGTCGCTGCGAGGCGCTGCTCGGTTACGTCGTCAGTCGTCATTCGGTTTACTGCATCCGCTATGCGCTGCCGGCCGTCGGCGCACAAATCGACGATCACTGTCACCCCTTCGTCCCCCAGTACGACGACTCGGTCGGCGTACTGAACACCTCCGCACGACTCAACGAGGAGCTGGCGAATATGGGAAACATCTGACTCGCTGCCAGACCCGTGCGGGATGATCGTGGCCCATTCCGCACCGCCGCCGTGCGCTACCTGAGACACAAGGGTCAGTCGCGCGCGCCATGCATCAACACTCGTCTGCGCCCACTCATGCAGGCTTCCGGCACAAAGAAGCACATGGGAAAGACTCGTTCGTGCAGCCACCGTTACATCCTCGCACTAGGAAGTAGTTTCTGATGCGAATCATGCCCGATGGCCTGCACCTCGCCTGCATCATGGACGGCAACGGCCGCTGGGCAAAACGCCGCGGTCTTCCGCGAACGGCAGGCCACACCGCCGGAGAAGAAGCCCTCGCCGAGGTCGTTCGCATCGCATCACGCCGAAACGTCGGCTGGCTAACCGTCTTTGGCTTCAGCACGGAGAACTGGGTTCGCCCGCCGTCGGAGGTTCGCCACATTCTGGGTCTGCATCGAAAACTCTTCGGCCGAATCGAAGAACTCAACGCCAACAACGTGCGTGTCAATTGGATAGGGCGGCCCTTCGACGAACCAGGATCGCGTACCCCGGGCAACGTTCAGAAGTCAATTAGGCAGGCCATTGAAGACACGAAGCACAACAACGGCATGATGCTCACTGTCGCCTTCGACTACGGAAGCCGGGCCGAAATCGCCCGTGCCGCTAAGCACGCGCGTCGAGCCATACTCGCGACTGGCTCGGGAGGCGTAGCAGGCGCAATAACCCCTCACGACCTCGAAACACACCTCTACGACCCGACCCTTCCGCCGGTCGACGTGCTCGTGCGTACGTCGGGTGAGACACGAATCTCCAATTTCATGTTGTGGCAGTCGGCAGGTGCACGCGTGTATTTCACCGACTGTTCGTGGCCAGACTTCGGCGCAGCCGAGATCGATGAGGCAATCGCGCTGGCTCGGCCCCGCTCCGCATGACGCCTGCTGCAAAGAAGGCACTGGCCCTCCTGGAACGGGTGCTTGCGCATCTCGACAATGCCGAGCAACGCGAAGGCCAAGCCGACATGGTGCGTCACATCGCCGATGCTGTTGCCACTCGTGAGACCGTAGTAATCCAGGCAGGTACCGGCACTGGCAAAACGCTCGGCTATCTCATCCCGATTCTTGCCGCCGGTCAGACAGCCGTAATTGCTACGTATACGAAGGCGCTGCAAGACCAGTTGGCAAGCGTCGACCTTCCGCTCTTGCACGAGGTGTGCAATAACGATCCAGATCTTGCGTTTCAGTGGGCAGTGTTGAAAGGTCGCAACAACTACCTCTGTCGTCAACGTCTCGCCGAGATTGAGAACGGCCAAGATCAGCTTGACCTTGACGCCTCTTCGAAAGAGTTGCGTCAAGACGTGCAGAAGCTCCTGAAGTGGTCAGCGAGCACACCATCTGGAGACGCTTCAGACGTCCCGTTTGCCGTGAGCGACTCCGCCTGGCGAAAGGTAAGCCTCTCATCCGAGGAGTGTCCTGGTGCCGCGAAATGCGAGTACGGCGAAACATGCTTCACCGAGACAGCACGCCGCAATGCCGCCGAGTCGAACGTCATCGTGGTGAATTTCACCCTCTATGGCCTCGACCTTCAGCAAGATCGCGAGTTTCTACCTGAACACGACGTCGTGGTATTCGACGAGGTTCATGAACTTGAAGATGTCATCAGCGACACCGCTTCGATCGTGCTCAGTCCGCGTACGTTCTCCAATGTCGCCGAGAGCGCAAGAAAGGCTCTCACCACCCAAAAGGTGGCCAATGCCCTTGCCAAGACGGCCACAGAGTTTGAAGAAGTTCTCGAACGCCATGTCGGGGTGCGCTTCCGCGAGAACCTGGCAACTGACATCACCGATACATTGACGACTTCGCTAGCGCAGATTGAGTTGCTCATCGATCAAGTAGCGCAGAAGAACGATGAATCTCCAGACGTGCTCCGTGCGTCGTCGACACTGAATCGCGCAAAGAGCGACGTCGAGAGCGTGTTGGCATCGGGCAGCGACATTGTCTCGTTCGTCACCGACCAGCGCGGCTCGCCACGACTCACCTCGGCACCGTTACGAGTGAGCGGTGTACTTGCACCGGTCTGGGCCGAGAACGTCGCAATCTTGACGAGTGCCACCATTCCTCCTGGGCTACCCCAACGGCTCGGTCTCGCCAAGCCCGACGAAGACATTATTCAGGTGAAGAGTCCCTTTGACTACGCGAGAAACTCACTGCTCTATCTCGGCGGGGACCTCCCTGCCCCCAACGAGTCACGACGTGCTGAAGCAGTCCACGTTCGAATCAAAGAACTGATCTCGATGTCGAATGGTTCGGCCCTCGTACTCTTTACCAGTTGGGCTGCGCTCAACGAAGCTGTCGCTGCCCTCCGTGGCGACCTCGGCGACGACATTGTGCTCTACGCACAAGACGATATGCCGAAAAAGATGCTCCTCGAGCGTTTCCGCGAAGAACAGAAGTCGTGCTTGTTTGCAACGCGTGGGTACTTCCAAGGAGTCGACGTGCCAGGCGATGCCCTGCGTCTCGTCATCATCGATAAGGTTCCGTTTCCTGCACTACAGGATCCGCTACTCGACGCCCGTCGCGAGCAGGCTGGCAAAGATTCCTTCCTGCGCATCGATGTGCCAATTGCGGCCGCATCCCTTGCCCAAGCTGCAGGCAGGCTCATACGCACCGCCTCCGACCACGGTGTAGTAGCAATCCTCGATCCGCGTCTCGCGACGAAGCGCTACAAGCCGCTCGTGCTGCACGGTGTGTCGCACATGCCTGAGACGAACTCTCTGCGAGAAGTCGAGGAGTTCTTCATCAAGCGTCTGGGTGGAAGCGGTACCCGAGTCCGCGGTTCGTGACGATGAACTTCGGGTCGTTCGGGGTGTCCTCAATCTTCACGCGCAAACGTCGGATGTGGGCATCGACCAGCCGACTATCCCCCAGGTAGTCGTACCCCCAGACGCGTTCCAACAATTGATCCCTGCTGAGCACAACGTTCGGATGGTCCGCAAACTCAATAAGCAAACGCAGCTCGGTCTTGGTGAGAGCGAGTTCATGGCCGCCTTTCATCACGATTCCCGCTTCACGTCGAAGTTCAACATCGCCGAACCGTGTCACGTCAGGCGCGCGGTTTGATGCTTCACGAACGAGACGGCGCAGAGCAGCTCGAATTCGAGCTGCGAGCTCTTTGGTGTTGACAGGTTTTGTCACGTAGTCGTCGGCGCCGGCTTCCAGACCCGCCACGAGGTCGTGAGTGTCGGTTTGTGCAGTGACGATGATGATTGGCACGTTGCTGCGCTGGCGAATCTCCCTGCACACCTCAAAGCCAGAGATGTCAGGCAGCCGAAGATCAAGCAAAATGAGATCTGGCTGCTCGGTCGAAGCGAGTGATAACCCCAGCTGGCCGCTTGGTGCCTGCAACACTTCATAGCCCTCGTCTTCGAGGGCCAGGCTGAGTGCTCCCCGGATACCGGCATCATCCTCGACTAAGAGAATTTGTGCCATGGCACGAAGTCTGCCAAAGACATCCCAACTGTTACACAAAACGCACACTTTCGCAGGCGTCTCGTCACATGGACTGAGCATTCTTTTACAAGAGCCGGCGCGGGGTCATGCTCCCCCTTGACCCCGCCGGCTCGATATTGCGGCGGTCGTGAGATGCGCAATGCTGGTCACATGCGAATTCCGCGGGCCCTGCGTCCTGGACTGCGCACGCGCATCGTCGCCTATTTCTCGTTTGCGACGTTCATTGGTGTGCTCATCTTGAGCATTGTTACGTTCGCGGCCACGCGCAACTATCTGGTCGACAAGGCAACGACATCCGCTCGCGACCAGGCACTCGCCAATGCGCAGCTCGTACGAACACTTGTCGGAGCGAGTCGAGTCGACGCTGGCGAGGTGGTTACCGACCTTCGAACCCAGCCCGGCGGTTACGCGGTCTTGCATCTCGGTGCCGAGAACTTGTTCTATGCGCAGGCACCTCTGCGGTTTACACAGTCAAACCTCCCGACCGATTTCGTGCGCAGCGCAATCGCTGGTCAGAGCGGCGTGCAACGCGTGGACTTCTTGGGTCGTCCATACGAGGCTGTCGCCATCGACGTTCCCGCAATTGACGCCACGTACTTCGAGGTGTTTCCGATCAGTGACGTAGCCGACACACTCGGAACGATTCGCTCGATTCTCGTAGTCGCAGTGTTGATCATCACCATTTCTGCCGGCCTCATCGGTTTCCTATTGAGCGGAAACGTGCTGTATCCGTTGCGCCGAGTGACAGAGGCGGCAACCACCATTGCCGAGGGAGCACTGGCGACTCGCCTCGAACCCGAACCAGACCCCGAGCTGCAACAACTCGTCGACAGTTTCAATGGCATGGCAGACGCTGTGCAGGAGCGCATCGAACGCGAAGAACGCTTCGCAAGCGACGTGAGCCACGAGCTAAGGTCGCCCATCACGTCGCTCGGGGCTGCAGTGGAAGTGTTGAAGGGTCGCTCCGAGGAATTATCCGAGCGCAATCGACAAGCCCTTGACATCATCGCCACCCAAGTACGTCGTTTCGACCGCACTGTCCTCGATCTCCTTGAATTGAGCCGCCTCGACGCTCGAGCCGGGCAGGACAACCGTGAGGAACTCCATCTCGGTGCCTTGGTGGAGAGAATCGCTGGACGCCACGGTTACGGATCGGTTCTCGTCGTCTCTGACCTTGGCGACGACGACGTCGTGTATCTCGACCGACGTCGAGTCGAACGCATCCTGCTTAACCTGCTCGATAATGCCCGTGACCATGCCGGAGGAGCGTCCGAGATACTCCTCAGCAGCGACGACTCGGGAAATCTGCTACTCATCGTCGATGACAACGGTCCTGGCATCGGCGTCAGCGAACGCGACAGAATCTTCGAGCGATTCGCACGAGGCACTGCCTCGCGTAACAGCGTGGGCAGCGGGCTCGGTTTGGCCATCGTTTCCGAACACGCAAAAGCACTAGGTGGCCGCGCCTACGTGGATACCTCGCCAAGCGGCGGCGCACGCTTCGTCGTCGTGATTCCGCCAGGAGGCACGGAATGAACATCAACCCCAGCCGGTTGGCGAAGCTGACCGCGGCAGCCGTGCTCGCATCCTTGGCCGTCGCATGCGGGGTGCCCGAAGAGGGACGCTTCGTCGCCCTCGACCCGCAGGACATACCGGACGTACTTTCTGCAACCACCACAGTCGCTGCCCCGACAACGACGGTTGAGCCAGTAGTCGACAACACCACGACGTCGGTCGTCGACGTGCTGTACGACAACGTGGAGCTGTATTTCGTGAGCGCGAACCGCGTCGTTCGATCCGAACGCCGAATCGTCAGTCCCGCTACTCCTACGCAAGTGCTCGACACCCTGCTTGCGGGTTTGGATCCGTCCACCGAGAGCGCGGGCTTGCGCAGTGCCCTGCCCCGTGCCCTTACTGCGACCATCGACGTACGCCGTGGAGTGGCACGAATCGAGTCGACCGCACCATTCCTCTCTGAGTTGGAGCCGCTCGATCAGCGCCTTGCCATCGCGCAACTCGTCCTCACCCTGACGAGACGACCGGGCATCGGACAAGTCGTCTTCAGCGTGGATGGAGAAATTATTCAGGTTCCACGCGGTGGCGGTGACTTGACGGCGCCGGGCGCCGCAGTTACGTACGACGACTACCTGGCTGTGCTCTCAACGCGCGATTAGCAGGGCGAGACGTTACTCAGTACCCGAGTCGTTCGATTCGATCTGGACGCTGCTGCCAGTCTTCATCCACCACGACATGAAGCTCCACAAATGCTCCTGGTGCGAGCTGCTTGCGCACGGCAGTACCCACGGCTTTCAACATCGCACCCCCCTTGCCGATCACCATGCCTTTCTGGCTCTCACGCTCCACGATGACCTCACATCGAACTCTCGGCCATTCATATTCCGTGACCCGGGTGGCAATCGAATACGGCAGTTCTTCTCGCATCGCATCCAACAGCTGTTCACGCACCAACTCTGCGACCCACACCATGTCGGGTGTCTCGCGCACGATGTCGGCAGGAAACATCGGCTCTCCCTCTGGCAGGCGACTTGCGAGCCAATCCACGAACACCGACAACCCATCCCCCGTCTTTGCTGACAGCGGAAAATAGGCAGCTGCGTCCAACTCGGCGAGCGCTGCCAGTTGTTTGGCGATCTTCTCTCGGGGTGCCCGATCGATCTTGTTCAGCACGACCGCGCTCTTGCTGATATCTAAACGTTCTGCGACGAACATATCGCCGCGTCCGAAGGCCATCGTCGCATCCACGACGAGGACCGAAACATCAACTTCGCCCATCGCCTCGAACGCTGTTGAATTGACGCGTTTTCCCAACTCCGTCACTGGTTTATGGATGCCGGGAGTGTCGACAAACACCACCTGTGCGTCAGGCCGGTGTAGCACCGCCCGCACACGTGTGCGCGTGGTCTGCGGTTTGTCCGAAACAATCGTCACCTTGCGTCCGCAAGCTGCATTAATGATGCTTGATTTGCCGACGTTGGGCCGCCCAACCAGGCTCACAAATCCGCTGTGCATTCTGCTTCACGCTACGGTCTGCCATACTCGTCGCATGCTCGACAGACGCAAATGGCTTGATCGCATGCAGCCTCAGACGCTGCAGATTGCAACGTGGTTGCTCTATATCAATGCATTTTTTGCTCTTGTTGAACTCGTGGACGGCGGCGGGGTCTTGCATTACTTCCGTGAGCGCTACGCGCTCGGCTTTCTCTTCGGTCTGCTGGTCGTTGCTGCATGTGTCGTAGGCGGGTTTCTCATGGCCAACGAGCGGAAGCTTGGTTGGCAGGTTTCGGTCGCGGCCGCAGCTTCACCCTTCGTCCTCACTTTTATTGCCTACTCCCAAATCGGGGCATCACTTCGATTTCGCCTCTTCGGCGCCAGCCTTCTGTCGTTCGCGTTCGATGCTGCCCTCTTGGCGTTGTTGCTCCATCCCCAGAGCCGCGAGCACCAGCGAATCTGGTATCACTAGACCATGACCAAAACCATCATGAAAGGCGCCGAGGGCGTCAAAGCCCACGTCGGCCAGCATCTCGGCTATAGCGACTACATCACTGTGACCCAGGAGATGGTGAACACGTTTGCCGACGCCACCGGTGACCACCAGTGGATCCACATCGACGTGGAGAAGGCAAAGAATGGTCCATTCGGGGCGCCGATTGCGCACGGCTACCTCACGTTGTCACTAGGGCCATCGTTGCTTCCGCAGATTTACGGCGTAGAAGGGGCTGTGATGGGCGTCAACTACGGCACTAACAAGGTGCGATTTCCATCGCCCGTGCCGGTGGGCTCACGGTTGCGTGTCGGCGCCAAGCTGCTCAGCGCCGAAGACGTTACCGGTGGTGTGCAGATGACGCTCGAGGCCACCTTCGAGATCGAAGGCGCCAAGAAGCCCAGCTGCGTAGCTGAACTCGTGTTCCGCACGTACTTCGCATAGGCGTTTCAGGTCGAGTCCAGACGCGCCGCCATTAGGCGGTGCATCAGCGAAAGTTTTTGGCTACCTTCGCAAAGAGATCAAGCGTCGTGGTCTCTGGGTAGTCGGCACACCACGGCACGAAACCGACGCATCCCATCGAGACATACTGCGAGATCTTCTCGCTGACTTGGTCGGGAGTGCCGACGAGCGAGGAGGCTTTCCACTGCTCGAGCGGATGCCCCCACAGGCTCCGTGATCCTGCAGCGTCGAGCTCGGATTGCGACTCGCGAATAAAAATCTCGGGCGACCACGTGAGGCCGATTTCGTCGAAATCGCGACCAACGTCCTTACAGTGCGCAGCCAAGATCTCCTTCTTGCGCTTGAAATCCTCGATTGTGCCGCCGAAGTTCGCGTAATCGGCGTGGCGCGCCACAACCCGCAGCGTCAGTTGTTCTCCGCCGCCGCCAATCCAGATCGGAGGTCGCGGCTTCTGCACCGGTTTGGGGTCGCAGTTGCCACGGTCAAGCGTGTAGTACTTGCCGTGGTAGGTGGTTTCTTTCTCCGACCACATGGACTTCACGATTTCCACGCATTCTCGCAACATGGCGATGCGTTCTTTTGGCAAGGGGAACGGATACCCGTAGCCGCGACACTCGTTCTCGTACCAACCCGCACCGATTCCCCAGTCGAGCCGCCCTCCGCTGATGACGTCAACCGTCGAAGTGATTTTTGCCAGCATTGAGGGCTCGCGATACAGGTTGCATCCAACCATTTGCCCAAGACGAATCCTCGAGGTCCGCTGGCTGATTGCAGCAATCGTCGTCCAACATTCAAAGACCGCTTCGTGAGCGGGCTTGGGCACATTGTGAAAGTGGTCGTACACCCAGATGGAATCAAAGCCGAGTTCTTCTGCGCGCACCGCAATCTCCACCGCCTTGGCCCACTTGGCTTGGTCATCTGCGATTCCTGAGAGTTCCATCTTCCAGCCCTGCGGCATGAAGACTCCGAATATTGGTTTGGTCATGATGCTGTGTCTCCTTGTGTTTTGATCAATCTCACAACGGAAGATCGCCGGTGGCGCCCTTGGTGGTGCCGTGATCTTTGAACGCTGCGATCGTGCGTTGTGCGATTCGCATTTGGTGAATCTCGTCGGCCCCGTCAGCGAAGCGACTCCAACGCGCCTGTTGCAGCATGTGCGCAAGCGGAGTGTCGTTTGAATAACCCAACGCACCGTGAACCTGTATGGCGCGGTCGACGATCTGCCAAAGACTGTTTGCCACAAAGTGCTTCGCCATCGACACCTCCGAAGTGAACGGCAACCCGCGCTCAATCTTGAAGGCAGCATGCAGAACCATCAACTTGCACTGGTAGAGCTCCATCGCCGAATCGGCGATCAACCACTGGATGCCCTGCTTCTCGGCAAGAAGCGAACCGTGGGAATAGCGGTTCAGCGCTCGGTCGACCATCATGTCGAGGGCAGACTCTGCTTGCCCGATCCAGCGCATGCAGTGCGCGAGACGGGCTGGCCCGAGTCGGTACTGCCCGAGCAGGTGCCCTTGTCCTCGCCCACCGAGCATTTGCGATTTGTGCACTCGGAGGTCCTTGATCTCGATCTCGCAGTGATTGTGGCTGCCCGACATCGTCTCGATGTCACGAACAATGTTGAATCCCTCACTCGGTATGTCGACGATGAAGCACGAGTTGGCTGCTTGTGGAAGATCAGGATTCTCCTCGGTGCGAGCCACCAGCAGCGCGAATTGTGCGCCGCGCGCGCCTGAGATAAACCACTTGTGGCCGTTGATCACCCACTCGTCTCCGTCTTCGTAGGCGTGGGTGCGAATCAGCGTTGGGTCGCTTCCTGCCACCTCGGGCTCAGTCATGGCAAAACAAGACCTGGCCGTGCCTTCACACAGTGGTCGCAGGTACTTCTCCTTTTGCTCTGGTGTTGCCCAATGCAGAAGGGTGTGTTGATTCCCCTCGTCGGGGGCCTGAGCGTTCAACACGAAGGGGCCGATGCTCACTTTGGCTGCTTCGGCGGACACCGCCGCCATTGCAGTTGGCCCGAGCCCCATGCCGCCCCACTCAACTGGCATATGCGGAAGCCACAACTTGGCCTCATCGCGAGCCTGCTTGCGAAGTTCGACAATCGCCTTGACCACTTGTTTGCGGTCGTCTTGGTCAATGGATTCCCAGCGCGGTCGTACTTCTTCGTCCATGAAGGACCTCACCCGCAAACGAACGTCTTCAACCTCGGGCGGGAATGTGAAGTCAATCATGTGACCAGTGTGCCTTACTTACGCCAATGACAGCGAAGCGAGCCCACCGTAGCCTTTTCACGGTGACGGACGCTCGGCGCAGTTGGGACACGGAATCGTTGCCCAGCGGAGAAGAAAAGGCGCGCGCGGTACGGGAGATGTTCGATGCGATCGCACCCCGCTATGACATCGTAAACCGCATCATGACCTTTCGGCTCGATGTGCGTTGGCGCCGTACGACGGTACGTGCTCTCAACCTTCCTGCTGGATCAACCGTTCTCGATATCGCAAGTGGAACCGGCGACTTCTGCCGTGAGCTGCAACGACACAGGCTCGTCCCGCTCTCCTTCGACTTCTCCTTCGGCATGCTTGCCGCCGATACCAGTGGGGCGCCCCGCACACAAGCCGACGCACTCTCATTGCCGGTGCAAAATGGAGCTGTAGACGGTGTTTCCTGCGGCTTCGCACTGCGCAACTTCGTTGACCTCGCATCGTTCTTCGGAGAGTTGGCGAGAGTAACTCGCCCCGGTGGACGAATCGCCCTACTCGACGTCTCGGTTCCGACCAATCCGCTGATCCGACTAGGAAACTCCGTCTACTTCGGTCGTGTCGTGCCGCGAATCGGGGCGCTGCTCTCTGACGGACCTGCTTACCGATACCTGCCGCGCAGCGTGTCGTACCTACCCGAGCCGAGCCGACTGTGCCGGATGATTTCAGATTCGGGCTTCGTCGATGTATCGCATCGTCAGCTATCTGGCGGGCTAACTCAGCTTCTCACCGCCACGCGAGTATGACTCCACGATTTGTCACGCGTCCCCTCTCGGAGTTCACAGACGACGACCACGACCTCAATGATCTTGCAGGTGACGATGGAGTCTTGTTCGTTCGCAACGGTGTGGGCTTTGCCGGCGTCGGAGAAGCTGCGAGAGTCGCGTTGCGAAATGCGACTGCTCACCTGCGAGACACCATCAACCACTCAACCGTTGACGCACCTGGCGCAACGGTCGTGGCGCTCGGTTGGCACCCGTTCAGCGGCTCGGGCGGTGAGGCAATTCTTCCGGAAATCTGTTTCGGCAAGGCCGCAAACGGCCAAGCATGGGTGACATTCCAACCGCACAACGAAGATGATGTGCTGAAACGCCTCTCGAACCGACTCGAACCAACCATAAACCCTGCCGACTACCACATTCGACCCGGAGTGAGCATCGAGCACTATTTGCAAGCGGTCACGCGTGCTCGTGACGCGGTCCGACGCGGAGATATCACCAAGGCCGTTATTGCGCGAGACATTTTCGTCGACTCAAGTACGCCGATCGCTGTGAATTCACTCCTGAAGCGGCTCAAGGCGTCGTTCGGTTCGAGCTATCGCTACAGCATCGATGGCTTCGTCGGTGCTTCACCCGAATTGCTTGTTGAACGCGCAAGCGATGTAGTGCGCAGCCTGCCTCTTGCCGGCACGTGCCCGCGAACAGGTGATCCGACGACAGACGCGCGCCTAGCGGCAGAACTGCGCTCAAGTGAGAAGAATCAGATAGAGCACCGAGTAGTTATCGACATGGTTCATGACACTCTTTTGCCGCATTGCTCGTACCTCGACTGGCAGCCCGAGCCAGAAGTCATTGCAGTCGCCAACGTTCAGCACCTCGGCACCAGTATTGAAGGCCGGTTGTCGGCACCCCTCGCCTCCGTCATCGATCTCGTTCACTTACTTTCCCCCACGCCAGCACTTGGAGGCCACCCACGAGACGCAGCGCTGCGACTCATCTCCGAGAATGAGGGCCTCGACCGCGGTCGATATGGCGGCGCAATCGGTTGGGTCGACGCGAACGGCAACGGCACATGGGCTGTTGCAATCAGATGCGCTCAGCTGTCGTCTGATCGCCGAACCGCGCATCTTTTCGCAGGCGGGGGCATCGTGGCCGACAGCGAACCGTATGCGGAATTAGCTGAAACGCAAGCGAAATTTCAGGCCATGCTTGCGGCAATCATCAGACCGTAAGAGCTCGGCGTACCTCGCCAATGACTGCTTGGTGGATCTCTTCATGTCGCGAGACATTGTCATCTCTGTTGGTCTTGACGATGATGACGTGAGGTCCTTCGACTGCGATCGCCTGTTTCAGCTCACTAGTTGACGACACGACTTGCGCACGCAGGCCATGCGCTTGTGCAAGAAGCGCAAGGTCTGATGCGTGTGGGGTGCCGAACAATTTCTCAAATGTTTCTGCACTGAGCACGTTCCTTTGTGGAAGGAACGAAAAGATACCGCCGCCGCGGTTGTCGACTGCGACGATTCGAACGTCGAGACCTCGATCGGCAAGTCCGATGAGCCCATTCGAATCGTGGAGAAAAGCCACATCTCCGATCAAGAGACCCGTGCTTCTCCCCATCCCCAGTGCAACACCGACGGCCGTCGACACCACTCCGTCGATGCCGTTTGCCCCTCGGTTAGACAGCACCTCGAGGTGGTCGCACGCTCCCGCATACCACTCCACGTCACGAATAGGCATGGAAGACGACACCACAAGCTGGGCCCCAACTGGAAGGGCGCTGACGACCGACCGAGCCGTCCCTGGTTCGGAAAGTTGTGTCTCGTCGTCGAGTATCCGTGCGATCGCTGCTCGAGCCGCGGTCTCGGCAGCCGTCCACCTCGCAAGCCAGTCGCCATCACAATGATCCACTAGTGACGCGAGGTCCGCGCACAACGCATCTGCATCGGTGACGAGATGCATTGACGTTCGTCGGTCGGGGTCGATGAGAAACTGCGTGTTCGTGATGGTCGTTGTCTCCGCTGCACAGTCACGCAGCCACGAGTTCACAACCTTTGATGCGGGAAGCGCACCGAAGCGAAGCACGGCTTGTGGACGCAGCGCATTAGCAATCGCCTCTTCACGTAGCCAAGCATCAGCATGTCGGATCAAGAGGGTCTCTTCACCGCGGCAGCCGCCGGTGGGCTCAGCGATCACCGGCCAACCGAAAGCACGCGCCAAGCTCAGCACGGCCTCAAGACTCACTCCGCGTGCGCCGGCAACAATGACACCACGCTTTCCTCGTAGCCGTGCCGACAGCTTCGCCAAAGTTTCAGTGCCGAGAGGTTTGGATTTTTCAGCTTTCTTAGCCGCACCACTCGGTGATGACATCAGTCTCCCAGGCGTACCAACAAGAGGTTCACGGAAAGGCAAGTTCACCTGCACAGGTCCAAGTCGTTGCGATGTTGCGGCCTGCAGTGCACGCTGCGCCAAGCGGCGCCACTCGTCCTCTCGCCCGTCATCGGCGACACCAGCATCAAAGTACGCGCGCGCGGCAGAACCAAAGAGCTGTTTCTGGTCGATGGTTTGCGGAGCGCCGACTCCCTGCAACTCTGGGGGTCGATCTGCCGTAAGAACGATCAGCGGCACTTCGGCGTGCGAAGACTCCACGACTGCAGGATGAAAATTGACGGCCGCGGTTCCCGACGTGCAGAGCAGCAATGCCGGAACCCCAGTTGCCTTGCCACATCCAAGGGCAGCGAACGCGGCGGATCGTTCGTCGTGAAAGACCTCTGTTCGCAGGTTCGCTGCAGCGACGAGTGCCAAGGCCATTGGGGTCGAGCGCGACCCAGGTGCGATCACCGCAGTGCGAACCCCAAGGGCCACCCACTCGTCTACGAGCGTCGCGCAGAATGTCGCGGTCACGTCTGCCGATTGCATGCCTCTATCGTGGCAGCAGTGAAGGTGGAAATCGTCTCCGACGTCGTCTGCCCATGGTGTTATATCGGTAAACGGCGGTTTGAAAAGGCCGTTGATGACATGCGCCACGCCCACCCCGATCGCCAGATTTCCGTGAGCTACCGCGCTTTCCAACTAGATCCAACGGCACCGTTGGGCAACCCGACCCCCGTCATGGAGGCGTACGCCAGGCGATTCGGCGGTGAACAACGAGCGGCAGAAATCATCGGTCATGTGTCTTCTCTTGCTGCCGCGGAAGGCATCGATTTTCAGATGACGCGAGCCCTCCGCGCGAACACCCTTCCCGCTCATCGGCTCATCAAGTTCGTAGAGGCTCATGCTTCACATTTGCAGGCTGCTCTCAATGAGGCCTTGATGAAGGCCTATTTCGTGGATGGTCTCGACATTGCGAACTCGATCGTTCTTGCCTCGTTAGCACAAGACACAGGCTTCGACCATCCGCAACTCGACTCGGTGCTCGCATGGGATGGCAGTGACGATGAGTGGAGCAAGCGAGTTGACCTCGACATTGCGTGGGCGACGGAACGAGACATCACTGCGGTGCCCACGTTCGTAGTCAATGACGTAATGACGATTCCTGGTGCTCAGGACACTGCCACGTTCGTGCGAATTCTTAGCAATATGGCCGAGCGATGAGCGTGCGGCTAGACCGCCTCGCAACAGCGAATGTCGGCGAGGGGTCGAGGACCGTTGTGTTCGTCCATGGATTCACCCAAACAAAGAAGTCATGGATGCCCCTACTTGACGAACTCGCACCGAGGATGCCGAACACTCGGTACCTCCTCGTTGACTTGCCCGGACACGGAGGCTCTGCAGCCATCTCGGCGAGCTTGCGAGACACTGCGGAACTTCTCGTCGAAGTCGGCGGTTACGCAACATACGTGGGTTACTCGCTCGGAGCGCGCGTCGTGCTGCATGCAGCACTCGCCCATCCAGAACTGCTGCAATCGTGTGTGTTGATTAGCGGTACGCCCGGCATCGAAGATGAAGACGAGCGCGCGCGACGGCGAGCAAACGACGAACAACTCGCCGACCGAATCATCACGATCGGTACCAGAACCTTCATTGACGAGTGGCTCGCCCAACCGCTCTTCTCGAGCCTGACGCGCGAGCAGGCTGGCCGCGATGAACGTCTCGTAAACACCCCAGAAGGCCTCGCCAACAGCCTTCGTACATCGGGAACCGGAACGCAGAACAATCTGTGGCCCCGTCTTGGTGAAGTCTCCACGCGTACATTGCTCGTAGTTGGAGAACGCGATCAGAAGTTCTTGGAGATTGCACGACGTATGAGTAAGGCACTTCCGAATGCTCCACTTTCGGTGATTAGTTCTGCTGGCCACAGCACGCACCTTGAGCAACCCGCAAAAGTTGCCGTAGATCTTGCGAGGTTTCTCAACCGCGAGGTCGCTTAAACCAGATTGCCTTAGCCGACGATCAGTCCAACTGCGTAGAGCACGCCGACCACCATTTGCACACGAGCCGTCATGCCCAGTGCCTTCACCAACTCTTTCGGTTCGTTCGACTCTCGAACTGTCGCAATGGCGGGCAATGCGGCGAGAAGACCGATGAGGCCGAGCAGCGCCCCCAACGACTGGGTGGAACTTGCGACGATCAACCCTCCCGTCACGACATATAGAGCCGCAAAGAGCCGCTTGCTTCGAACTACTCCGATTCGCACGGCGAGAGTGCGTTTTCCACTTCGCGAATCCCCATCGATATCGCGAATGTTATTCACCATCAATAGTGCTACCGCCAAGCAACCCGAAACTGCCCCGGAACACCACGCCAAGATACCCACCGACTCACTAACGACATACGTTGTACCTGCAGTCGCAACAAGCCCGAAGAAGACAAAGACGAACAGCTCGCCGAACCCTGCGTAGCCATACGGTCGTGGTCCACCGGTATAGAGCCATGCCGCAGCAACGCACGCAGCCCCGAGCAAGACCAGCCACCACGTAGTAAGAGCCGCAAGCACCAAGCCTGCTACGCAGGCTGATGCAAGAGCCAGGATGGCAGCAGTTTTCACCGCCGTCGGAGTTGCCCGACCGGCAGCGACGAGGCGCGTAGGGCCTTTGCGATCGTCGTCGGTTCCCCGCACCCCGTCGGAATAGTCGTTGGCGTAGTTGACGCCAACCTGCAAAGCGAGACTCACAAAGAGCGCCAATGCGACTCGCACCATCACATTCGAAACCCTTAACCCGTCGGACTCGCTAACGGCAACTGCAGTACCGATAATTACCGGCACGATTGCCGCCGGAAGCGTGCGAGGACGCGCCCCGAGCCACCAATCCGCGGCGAAAGTCACAACGTGACGCTAATAGCGTGACGCGCGTGCCGCGTCTCGTCGCAATAGATATTCACGCAGGTCCGGAGTTCGAAGCCGCCGTGCGAAAGACTTGGACTGACGGCGACGTTGTGTTTCCGGTCGACCAGCGCCTGCCAGCGTACTCCAAACAACATCTGATCTCACGCTTTGGTGTCGACGCGATCATCAGCTCAGGTGAGACGGCACTTCGAACCGCTGTCATGCCATTGTTCGGCAAGCAAGAGCAACTTGTGCCCCTGCGCGAAGGTGATGCCCTGATGATCGCGACAAGCGGCTCCACGGGCGAGCCCAAGGGCGTGATACACACGCACGGTTCGCTCGGTGCCTCGGCAATGATGGTCGGCGAACGCCTTGGCCTCACGGCCGACGATCACTGGTGGCTATGTATTCCCGCCGCCCACATCGGTGGATTTGGCGTCATCGCTCGCTCCTTGCACTTCGCAAGCCGAATCACATACGCCGAAACCATTGATCAAGCAGCGATTCAAACTGCACTTTCCAGGGGCGCAACTCACACCTCGGTGGTACCCACCCTGATTGCTCGACACCAATTCGACGGTTGGCGCACCGTCTTGGTGGGTGGCGCCTCGAGTCAGAACCTTCCTGAGAACGCCATCGCTACCTACGGCATGACAGAAACCGCCGGCGGCGTGGTGTATTCAGGTCGTCCTCTCGCCGGTGTGCAAGTCACTGTCGATGCCGGTGAACTCATGGTGCAAACACCGTCTCTCGCGCGCACCTACCGCAACACGCCGCTGCCGCTTCGTAACGGTTGGTATGCGACTGGCGATCTCGGCCGAATTGTGGACGGTCACGTCCTCATCGATGGCCGCAAGGACGACCTCATCATCACGGGTGGCGTGAAGGTTTGGCCCGGAGTGGTCGAGTCTCGACTACGCGAGCATCCGCTGGTCAAGGACGCCGTTGTGACTGGTGCTCCTGATTCCGAATGGGGGGCCGTGGTCGTTGCCTATGTGGTGTGTGCGAGTCCGCAAGCACCGTCGCTCGACCAGCTCCGTAACCACGTCAAAGAGACGCTTTCAGCCGCTCATGCACCAGTTCGCCTGAACATCGTCGACCGCATTCCGAGAACTACTCTTGGAAAAGTGCGTCGAAGCGAACTCCCTGGTGTCTGAGTCGTCGACACCATCACTTCCCGCCTCGTACTGGCGTCATCTCGGTGCTTCCGCGATCTCTAACCTTGGCGACGGCATGGTTGCCGCTGCGGGACCACTCCTGGCGCTGAGTCTTACTGACGATGTGCGACTGATTTCGCTCGTCAGTTTTGCGACGATGCTGCCATGGCTGGTGCTCTCACTGCCGCTTGGAGTCGTGATTGATCGCGTCGAGCGTCGTCGTCTGCTCGTGATTGCGTCTCTGGCGCGCGGCGCGCTCTATGCAGCCGTAGCCATACTTGTCGTCACTGAACAGATCAGTATCTGGTTCTTGATTGCTCTCATGGGCCTGATCGCCTCATTCGAAGTGGTTTTCGACATGGCGGCGCAGGCGTTCCTGCCTTCGCTCGTGGAGCCAGAGCAGTTGGAGCGTGCGAACGGTCGCCTGTATTCGGTGGAGGTCATCACTAACTCGTTCCTCGGCCTGCCCGTCGGAGCTCTGCTCTTCGCCGCGTCGATGTTCCTACCTTTCGGGTTGCACGCACTGGCCCTGATCATGGCCGCATCGTTAATAGCGACCCTCAAGCCACGTACACCGCACTTGCCGCAGAGCGACAGGCGCAACAGTCTCGCATCCGATATCGCATTCGGGCTCAAGTGGCTCGCACGTCACGAACTGCTTCGACTGTTGGCCGTGCTGCTCGGCATCGTCAACATGGCGCACATGTTTGCCGCCTCGGTATATGCAAAATTCGCACGTGACGAGCTCGATGTGGGCACCCGTGGCTTTGGATTGCTCCTTGGGGCGTCTGCGTGTGGAGCAATCGTCGGCGGTCTCATCGGTGATCGAGTCGCCAAACGACTCGGATACGCAGCCGCGTTAGTTACGTCTTATGCGATGTTTGCGGTGCTCGATCTATTGCCAGGCCTCTTTCCCAACGTCGCAGTCGTCGTGCTCGCCGGGACGCTCATGTCAGTGTTCGGCACCACATGGAACGTGCTCACGGTGAGCCTGCGCCAACGGCTCATCCCACCCGACCTCTTCGGACGAGTGAACAGCGTCTACAGGTTCATCGGCACCGGCAGTACGGCAATCGGGGCCGTCATCGGCGGACAGATTGCTTTCAGATACGGCCTGCGAGCCACATACATCGTCTCGGGCTGCTTGCTTCTCGTCGTCCTGGCTCTGAGCGCGCCGTTGTTACTTCGACACGCGAAGACTTATATGGCGCCCGAACGAACGCCCGCACCACCGTCAATTACATAAGTCTCACCCGTAATCCAGCTGGCCATGTCCGAAGCCAGGAACAGGGCGAGGTTGGCGATGTCCGACGGTTCGCCGAGTCTTTTCGTCGGTAGTTGCGAAGCGAGCCGATCACCGAAATTTTCTACGAGAACGGCCGCGAAATCCGTCTTGACAAGACCTGGCGCGATACCAACCACTCGGGTGGGTCCGAGTTCACCAGCCAACTGCCTCGTCATGTGAATCAACGCAGCCTTGGTCAGGTTGTATACACCGAGATGACCTTCGGCCCGCAAACCGCCGACGGACGCGACGTTGATGATGACACCTGGGTGGTTCCTCAGATGCGCGTCCCAGGCAGCTTTGCACCAGAACAATGGTCCGCGCAGGTTGACCTGAAACGTTTTGTCGTAACGAGATTCGTCAATTCCCAGAGTCGGGCCCATGTACGGATTCGTTGCAGCATTATTCACCAACACGTCGAGTGATCCAAATCGCTCCAGCGTCGCATTTACGCAGGCATTGCCTGCGGCCACATCTCCTGCGTTGGCCGCGAAGATCTCCACCTCGCCATTCATCTCGGCTGCTGCTGCACGCAATGCATCTTCTTTTCGCGAAGTAATCATCACCTTGGCACCTGCCGCGGCGTAGTGGCTGGCGATGGCTTTGCCGATGCCGCGCGATGCACCAGTAACGAGCGCGACTTTGCCCTTCAAGCTGAGTTCCATGGCTGGAACCCTAGTTGCTTGGTCTCTGCACCTTGTTGTCCGGCACGTAACGCACCAGCGCAACTCGCCGCCCGTCGAGCTCCTCAACCATCAGGCGAAAACCAGCCTCGTCTATTCCGTCACCAATTCGAGGCATACGACCAATCACCCCGAAAAGGTATCCGCCAATCGTGTCGTATTCCTCGTGCGAAATAGCGGTTCCTAGATGAGCGTTGACGTCGTCCAGGCTGACCGCACCTTCAATGAGCAGCGCGCCGTCTGATTGGGGCCTGAAACGGTTGTCGACATCGTCGTGCTCGTCGCCAATCTCCCCGACCAGCTCTTCCAAGCAATCTTCCAACGTGACAATGCCACTAAATGCGCCATACTCGTCGGCAACAATCGTGAGGTGAAACTGCGACCTCTGCATCTCGCGCATCAACTCAGCTACCAACTTCCCTTCTGGAACCACGTGCGCCTCGCGCATCACCGATTCAACGAGGTCGTTGCCGTGACCGCTTCGCTCGAGTCGAACGAGATCCTTCGTGTTCACGGTTCCCGAAACGTCAATGACATCGTCGCTATCTGTGCGAATCACAGGCATTCGACTGAATTGGTGCTCCAGAGCAATTTCGAGTGCTTCCCGCACCGTAGCGGCGTCGTAGACCGTGACCACCTCACCGCGAGGTCGCATGATTTCCCGCACCACAGTGTCACCAAACTCGATGACCGATTTAATCAGTTGCTGCTCTTCTACTTCAATTACGGATTCCTTGGCGGCAGTCTCAACGATGCCCAGGAATTCTGACTCGCTGATGAAGGGACCCTGATCCAGACCTCGACCCTTCACGATGAGGTTCGTAACACGAATTAGCGCGTTCGATGCGAGACGCAGCGGCCAAAAAGCAGAGAGTGCAGAAACGATCGGAGCCGTCATCGTCGCACCGCGCACCGAGTACAAAACTGCGTAGGTCTTTGGCACGGCTTCTGCAAGCACGAAAAAAAGCAACACGTTCAGCAGCACTCCGACCACGACGCCGGGTGCTCCGAACAGGCGGTTCGACACCACACCTGTGAGAGTGGCCTGAACCGTCTGGAGGATATTCACTGTCAAGAGCAGCGGATTCACCCAACGCGTCGGATCACTGGCAAGTCGAACCAAGAGACCTCCCCTTTTGTGACCGTCAGCTTGAAGGGCCTCAGCCTTCTGCTTGGTGATGCGCGAAAGCGACATCTCGGCAAGCGCCAACAGAGTGAGAATCACCAGCAAGATGCCAATGGCAACCAGAATCCAGCCATCGGCAGAAGTGAATGTCAGGGCAAACATTTCAATCATCGCGATCAGTATCCTTGTGAGAATCTTGCAGGTGCGGGTCCATTCCAGTACACCTGCTCCAATAGATGACGTTCGCGCTCGCGCATGCGCTCAGCATTCGTTTCGTTGTCATGGTCATAACCCAGAACGTGCAGGATTCCGTGCGTAACGAGCAGCGCAATCTCGTCGTCGAGGCTGCCAGCATGACCGGCGGCCTGTTCGTCGGCCACACTGGGGCAAACGACGACGTCACCAACGAGCAGCGGCAATTCTCCAGCATCGACTCGCGACACCACCGGTGACGTGGAACGAGCCGTGGGACCCGCAGCTCGCGAGTTGTCGATCATGTCGATGGGGAAGGCAAGCACGTCTGTCGGAGAGTCGCTATCCATGTGAATCCTGTTCATCTCCGTGATTGCCTCACGCGTGACAAACAACAACGCCATCTCTGCTTGACCGCGTACACCTTCCTTCTGCAGCACTGAAAGCGCGAGCGACTGCCACCGCTGTTCGTCCAGCGAGATGTCTGTTTGTTCGTTGGAGACAAAAACGTCGACGTGTCCGTCGCCTCCGGTACGGCGAGGTGCGGTCGATCGGGGCCGATTAGTCACGCCGCTTGCCGGCTCGAAGACGCGCACTGGCGTGCTCACCAGATCGTTCGTAAGCTGCGACGATGTCCGCCACAATCCTGTGACGAACGACGTCGCCATAGTCGAGGTGCACGAAAGTGAGGCCGTCGATGCCGGTTAGCACGCGCTCAAGCCCAGCCAATCCACTGCGGCCATCGGGCACGTCAACTTGCGTCGTGTCGCCGGTGATGACCACTTTGGATCCGAAGCCGATGCGTGTGAGAAACATCTTCATCTGTTCTGGCGTGGTGTTCTGGGCTTCGTCGAGAATAATAAAACTGTTGTTCAAAGTGCGCCCGCGCATGAATGCAAGCGGTGCGACTTCGACGACTCCACGTTCAAGATATTTCTGCGCGTGCTCCGCACCCACCATGTCGTGCAAGGCGTCGTAGAGAGGGCGCAAATAAGGGTCGATTTTTGCCATCAGATCGCCTGGCAAGAAACCCAGACGCTCCCCCGCCTCGACGGCAGGACGGGTCAGGATGATGCGGTTCACTGTTTTCGCGTGCAGCGCCTGGACTGCCATGGCGACCGCTAACCAGCTCTTGCCCGTGCCAGCGGGGCCGAGAGCGAACGTAATGACATGTTCTGCGATTGCATCCACATAACGACGCTGGCCAGCAGTTTTTGCCCGCACCGGCTTGCTCTGGCCAACTTTCACGATGTCTGAGGTGAGGACGCTGCTTGGGCTCACATGGCTGCGCACCATTTCGATGGCTCGACCGAGCACGGTTTGATCGACGTGTTCCCCGCGTTGAAGCAATTCGGTGAGTTCCTCAAATAGTCTTCCGACGATTTCGGCTTCCGTGCCGGTGGTCGCGATTTGGTTGCCGCGCACGACAATGTCGGCATTGGGGAACGCCTGCTCAATTCTGCGCAAAAGCTCGTCGCGCTCGCCAAGCAAAGCCGCCATGAGATGAGACCCGGGCACTACCACGGTGGTGGCTGGTGAAGCGACGCTCATGTCGCGGGGGTGCCCATGGCCTCCTTCAGGTTATCTCCGGTCGAATCAAGCCCTTCCCTACTGGAGAGCGCGAAATCCAGCGCAAAGAAGCGCTGAGACGAAAGCGGCAGCAAGTCTGCTTCTCCCACCATTCGCGCCATTCGCAGCATGAGCGCGGCTGCACCGCCTTCGTCCGAGGGTTGATGAGACTCGGGAAGATCAAACACCAACAGCGCCCCGTCGCGTGCTTCAGCTGCGAGCGCTTGCTTTGCCAGCGCGATGTTCGCACCGCGCAACTCGACGTCAGGATCAACGACCACCCACATCACATAATGAACCAGACCCTTTCGCATCCGTTCGGGAAAGTGTTTGCGGAAGTAGTCAGGGTTTAACCAACGAGTCGACGCGATGTCGGTGGCGATGAGAGTCATAACCGTCGGACGATCTTCTTCCCACACCACCCAGACTCTGTTCGTGGAGTTCAGCAAACACTCGTCGAACTCAGCACGATTCACTAGCTCAGTGAAAGCATGCAGTGGGTTGTTCGCATAAGCACGGCGATAGAAGTTCCACAGACGGTCGCGAAGCTCGACGTCGCCGAGCCGGGTGTGCCTGGTTATGAACATGGAGCTCCTCGTGACGACGACGAACGCCGTCTGGTGGATCTCCGCCCGCTATGAGAGTACCGAATATCGCGTCAAAACCTGTGGATTCTGTACGGTAATTGCAGTGATTTCGGCATGAACTCCAACGTCGACCGGCGCCCGAACGAAAGAAATTCTTTCATTGTTGCTGGGTTGGGGCTTGTCTTCACGGTTGCGCACGCGATTCTGCCTTCAGACACCGTTGGCACGGGTCTCTACGCCTTCGGCGCTCTCGTGCTCGTGGTAGCAGCAATTACTTCTGCCCGAGTCAATCACACCGACAAGCGAGTGTGGGGAGGTCTACTCGTCATCGCGGTACTTTCCGGAGCGTCGCAACTGCTCTCTGCGCCCGACCTCGGGTCGAATGCCCACTTTGCCGCTGAGACGCTCGCGCTTGCAGTCCAATTCGTCTTGGTCTCTGGGCTGCTCGTCGTCGCTCAACGCCGTATTGGCAGGGAGCCTTTCGGTGTTCTCGCCGACTCTTCGATTCTCGCGCTCGGTGCGTGGCTGGTCTGCTGGATCTTGTTGATAAGACCACTCATCGAAACGTCCACCGATGGAGTCGGCACCGTGACCATCCGCGGGATATCACTTTCGATTGGCGTAATTGTCCTTTTGGTTCTTGCAACATTGCTGTTTGGCGATGCCGAAAACGGTCCGGTCATCTGGCTCGCAACCACCGCGGTAGTTGCGTCTCTCTTCGGAGACGTGCTCTGGGCGGTGCACGATGCAAACCTCGCCTCAATTGATCCGGCTTTCCGAAATGCGCCATATATTCTTGCCCTCTTTGCCGCGTCAGCAACCCTGCTCCATCCGTCAGTAAGCAATCTCGTGGCGCAAGGCCCGTACCGCTCCGCGCAACCTCTTGCTTGGCGTCTTGTCATTGTCACGGCTGGTCTTGCAGTACCCATTGGTGTTTTTGCGCTGACCGATGCGGTCGACACCCGCGATCGAATCGTGCGGACCGTAGCAATCCTGGTGCTCTCTGGTGCCGTACTTCTGCGTGTCGCGTTAGCAGTTCGGGCGAACGCCGCCCTGCAGCAACGACTGATCACGAGTGCCCAGACAGACGCGCTCACCGGGCTTCCGAATCGAATTCTGATGCTCGAGCACGTCGACACCGCACTGCGTACTGCCTGGCGCGACGGACGTCAACCTTCGGTGTTGTTCATCGACGTAGATCGCTTCAAGAACATCAACGACAGTCTCGGTCACGCCGCCGGAGACGACGTTCTGATGGCAGTTGCCGAGCGACTCCGACTAGTGCTGCCCTCCTACTGCGTCGTCGGACGTATCGCTGGAGACGAGTTCGTCGTGCTTGACCCACGTGCCAACGACCAAGGCGACGCCATGGTCCTTGCAGATCGCGTTCTCGAGTCGTTCCACGAGCCGCTCGCTCTCACCCAAGGCGATGTGTTCGTGTCGGCAAGCATTGGTGTCTCGACCTATAGGCCACTCGTCACCAACAGTGCCGACGATCTCTTACGACATGCTGACACGGCAATGTATCGTGCAAAAGAAAGTGGCCGGAACTGTGTTGCCATCTTTGATGAATCCATGCTCGAGAGCGTGACCCAGCGTCTCGCAGTGGAGACAGCTCTCTACAGGGCTCTCGAACGCCGCGAACTTCGGCTCGTGCATCAGCCGATCATCGACGTCAATCTCGGCGAAGTTGTCGGGTTCGAGGCATTGATGCGCTGGGATCGTGAAGACGGTTCCACGGTGTCGCCTGCAGAATTCATACCGATCGCAGAGGAGACCGGCACCATCGTGCCGATCGGCGCATGGGCGTTGCTCGAGGCACTCACCCACCTCAGTGAATGGATCTCAGCGGGTTGGTGCCAGCGTGACGCAACGATGGCCGTCAATGTGTCTCCGAGACAGTTGAATGACCCAAACTTTGTCAATGTGGTGAGCGAGGCCCTTACTCGAGCCCACATTCCGGCACGTCAACTGTGGCTCGAGGTGACCGAGAACGTGATGATCTCGCAACCTGATCAGGCGTTTCTTGCCCTCAGCAAACTCGGGGATCTCGGAGTTCGCGTCGCCATAGATGATTTCGGCACCGGTTATTCCTCGCTCTCGCTGCTTCAACGCTTCCCTATCCACCGCCTGAAGATCGACCGCTCCTTTGTCGCCGGCGTCGCCGACAAGCCCGAAGCACGCGCCCTCGTACGCACCATCATCGCAATGTGTAATTCGCTCGGCCTTGACACGGTCGCTGAAGGAGTGGAGAGCGTTGCCCAACTCCACGCACTCGGCGAGCTTCACTGCGCAAAAGCACAGGGTTACCTGATTAGCCACCCGGTGCCTCCGGAGCAGATGGCAAGCACGATCGCTCTATTGAACGACGTCGGCTCCTGGCCTCGCATCCGAGGCCCGCGCAACTAACGAATTCGAAGCACCTCAAACGCCCGTGAATCGGGCAGCTTTTTTCAACTCTCGCCATGTGTGGACAGCCTGCTCGCGCTTGCAGACGGCCCCGACGTAACCGTCGGGACGCACAAAGACCACCTCGTCGCTGAGCAGCACCCCTGGATCGGCGACCACACCTCGGAGAATCGGGTCTCCATCAAGCTCAGCGAGGCTCGCATGGGTGACAACGGAGAACGAACCGACCGTCTCTGGCGGCAATACCTCCATCGCGCCGAAAGGAGCACCGACCCCAGCTCCCCCTTCGATGAGCGCACCAGTAGTAAAGGCAAGCGACCGCCGTGATCCTCCGTATCCGGCTTCGGATGACACCCCGTGGCTAGTCCGGCCGGCTAACTGATCAATGAGGCGACCGGTTTCGACTGACTCCGCAACCGTCCCGCGAGCATGCGGTAGGCGTTCGGCCGAATAGGTGTCGAGCAATCCCTCTTCAGCGACACCACGTGCGACGAATGACAACTTCCAAGCAAGATTGAATGCGTCGCGCATCCCGCTGTTCAGCCCCTGCCCCATAAACGGCGGCATCTGGTGAGCAGCGTCGCCCGCGATGAAGACGTTGCCTGTACGCATCGTGGTTGCCACGACAGCATGAAAGCGATACGTCGCCGACCGGATAACCGTGGCACGGCTTGGCGATATCCATCGCGAGAGCAGTTTCCACACATGTTCTTCGGAGCGCATAAGAGCAGGCACTTCGCCCGGTTGGAGTTGAAATTCGAATCGGTAATAGTCCCGATGCCCGCTCACCAAGGTTGTCGGTCGCAGCGGATCACACACTTGGCGCGTGACGTCTGGCAAACCGCTGGAAGCCTTGTCAGGAACCAACAGATCAACTACAAGCCAGTCCTGGTCGAAACCGAGATCCTCTAGTGGAATACCGGCAGATTTGCGCACGAAACTCGAAGCACCGTCGCAACCAACCAAGAATCGACTATCAATGACTGTGTCGTCATCGCAAGAAATACTGACTGAGGAGCCATCGTCGTGCAGGCTCGTGGCACTGACCCCCTTGCGTATCGAGGCTCCTCGGCGCTCGGCTTCCTCGCGGAGCATTACTTCAAGTTCAGGTTGATAGTGACGACTCACCGCGGGAACCCCGAACAACTTGATTCCGTCAAGATCAATACCCATGAGACGTGTCCCCGCCGCATCCACGAAGTCGGCAGCCAACATCGGAGTAAGGCGCTCCGCCAATGCAGACCCGAGGCCTTGACGCATCAAGCTTCGGTGCATCTCTGCATCCATCACAATTGCCCGCGGCAGCGGGAAGGGCTCGGGCTCGCGCTCAACGACCACATTTTCGAGACCCAGATTCGACAACGCAATCGAAAGCGTTATCCCGACAGGACCGCCTCCGACAATGACAACGTCCGTTTTCAGGGCAGTCTTCACACTGTCTTCACTTCGGTCTTCACCTCGGAATTCGTGCAGCGCAACTACTACTTGTTTGCGACATAGCCGGGGTACCGAACAATTGATTCTTCGTTCTCCCCGGACTCAAAACGCGAGATCAACGCCTCGAAATCGACGTCTACGCCAATGGGATTTGCGGCAAACACCGGCGAGTTCATGAAATCGTCGGCGATTTCGGGCGTCATCGCATCGATTTGCAGTTCAACCTGGTTGCCGTCTGGGTCTCGGTAATACGCCGAGAAGTTCATTCCATGATTGATGGTCCAGTACGGCTCAATACCAGTTGCCTTCAATTCTTTGTACTTGTCAAACAAATCCGCGAGAGATGCAAACGTGAAGGCAAAGTGCTCCACCCCGCTCAAACCATCGTCGCGCTCCTTCAAATGCGGCAATTTGACAATCGCCATGCGATGGTGCTCGTCATCGTAAGAAAGGAACGAGATGAAGTCGTTGCCGTACCGAACCTGCGCAGATAGCACTTTCTTCCACCACGAGAGCATCTCTTCATAACGAGTGGTCTTCAGCACTACGTGCGCAAACTTGATTGGCCGTTTCATGGCTATTCCCGACTCCCCCGACTGTTCATTTCAGAATAGGCTCTCCGCTGGCGGCAGACGAATTTTGCACCACTAACAGAAAGGCGGGGTCCGACGATGCAACTGCGATTCGGCGTGGTAGGTGGACGTGCGGTGCTCGTCCACCCGGACGGTTCGCGAGTCTCTGATCTGGAGACCGTGAGCAATGGAACCTTCTCCAGTAATCCGATGGATTCGTTTTCTCGCTGGTCTGAACTCCGTTTGTTTGCAGCCAGCTGCTCCGACGCTGGGAAGACCGTAACGCCCGAGCAATTTGATGCTCCATCTCCTACGGCTCGCCAGGTGATCGGCATCGGTCTCAACTACCGCGAGCATGCGAAGGAAACGGGTGCGCCAATCCCAGACTCCCCGCTGACCTTCACCAAGTTTTCCTCGTCCATCAACCGACCGCACGGAGACATTGCCGTCAACGTGCCAACTTGCGACTGGGAAGTGGAGCTCGTCGTAGTGGTCGGCAAAGGTGGTCGCGACATCTCGCGTGATTCTGCTTGGGATTCGGTCGCGGGTCTGTGTGTCGGTCAAGACATCAGCGACAGGCTTTTGCAGCGCGCAACCCAGCCTCCGCAATTCAACCTCGGCAAGAGTCGAGCGGGTTACACACCGTTCGGGCCATGGCTCGTCGACGCCCACATCGTCGCGGGCCGCGACGATCTTGAGATTGCGTGTTCCGTAAACGGTGTGGAGAAACAGCGAAGCAGGACGAGTGATCTCATTTTCGACGTGCCAGATCTAGTTGCCTACCTCTCCACCATCATTGAGTTACTGCCAGGCGACGTAATCTTCACCGGAACACCAAGCGGCGTTGGCGGGGCACGAAAGCCACCTGAGTTCCTCAAGCCTGGAGATGTGATCGTCTCCACCATTGAAGGCGTGGGAACCATCACCAACCGCTGCGTTTAATCAACACCCGTCAATACTTGCCACATATGTCGCTTCGACATCATTTCCTTTCGTAAACAGAGTGACGCAATACTTCACTCCGTTGCCGTCAATATGCGGATCGGTGTCACCTTTGGTCAGCTCCTCTGACGGTTGATTTACGAATCTCAAATCTCGAATTGTTCCGTCGCTATACGACACTCGGCACTCCTCGACTGGTCCACCTTCTACACAGACCACACCTTGGGGAATCGCACCAGAGTCAAGCGTTGTCGCGGTCGGTTCTGCGGAAGCTCCGCTACCAGTGACAGCCGCACCGCAAGCACCCGCCTGATAAGTGGCAGTGACGTTTTGGTAAAGCGTCACGCAGTATTCATTGCCCAAGTCATCGCGTGTCGTCACCTCGTCGAGCACAGTCTGACCTGGAGCAGGCACCTTCACGAAGACGATGTTGCGCGCTTTCCCATCACTGAACTTCGCTTTGCAGGCAAAAATCGACTGGTCTTCACCACAATTAAGCGTTTCCGCCTTCGGTACTGAACAAGCCGACATCGCGACCACGAGCAAGGCGAAGACGACCACTCTCCGCATGCACACGATCGTAGTTCGCAAGTTTGCTAGACGAGTGACGCCTTCAGCTCGGCAGTCAGCGTTGCGAATTCGGCACGTTCGGCAGGCGTAAGCGAACGCTCATAGATCGCACTCATCAGCTTGGAGGTCGTCTCTTCGGCACGAGCTCGGTTGTCCTTCAGGTGCGAAACATCTGCATACGGTTCCTGGTATCCGTGCAATTTCGCAAAGAACTCCCCGTTCTCCGAAGCGAGCACCGCTTCCCTACCGTTCAAGCCCTCGGCAACAACAGCATTGATGTGTAGGCAACCACGCAGTTCGCGGAGCCACGTGACGAGGCGATACGACCGCGCGTGAGCATCGGTAGGCAGTGGCTCAGCGCGAAGACCCGCAAACAGCGACAGACCGACTGGATCAACAGATGCGACCACTTTCTCAGCAAGTTCGTTAAAGCGATTTGCATTGGCGAACTTTGCAAGATGCGCCTTGCCCCAGGTATCTGCTGCGCCGGCATATCGTGTGCCCGCCTTGCGTGCCCCTTCCACCGCCACACCGCGCTCCCACATCTTGCGCACGATTCCCTGGTCGAAAAACATGAACGCGGCGTGAATCACATCTGCGTCCACGTCACCCAACACACCTCCGCGACCAGCAAAATAAAACGAAAATCCGTCGGAATACCCAGCCGCCTTGCCGATTTCTGCGGTCGCTGGATCGAGCATGTACTTGCTACCGATGTCACCAAACACTGGGCTTACGGCATCAGAGAGGGCACGGGATGTCATGGATGAGCTCATGGTCGCAACACTAGACGCGAGTTGCGTAACAAACCCCATTGCTCAATGAACTACCATGATGCGTGCTATAGCCGTCTCGGGAGAGTGATCCGCACAGCCAGCGTGGAGTCACACCGAAGGAGCAACCGCCCCGGAACCTCTCAGGTACCCGAACCGAGTCGGCTGGCAACGCTGGAAAGCGAGGAGATCGACGTCTCCTCCACCGACGGGGAAACGCGGTTCGCCGCGGAAGCTCTCAGGTGCGAAAGACAGCGGGGGTGGCAGGACGAATTTGTCGTGCCACCAACCAAGTCGCACCAAGAGGCATCATGAACTTCGAATCGCGCCACATCGGTCCATCAACATCCGAATCGCTTCACATCGCGCGAGCGCTTGGCTACGCCTCAAACGAGGAACTTTTGCGTGCAGTCGTGCCCGCCGGAATCCTAGTCAATGACCAACTCGACTTGCGACCTGCAATGTCAGAACACGAGGTGCTCGACGAACTGCGCACCATCGCTACCGAAAACGTCGTGCGCCGTTGCGCAATCGGGACCGGCTACTACCCGACGATCACTCCACCGGTGATTCTTCGCAACGTGTTAGAGAATCCTGCTTGGTATACCGCTTATACGCCGTACCAGCCGGAGATTAGTCAGGGGCGGCTCGAAGCCCTACTGAATTTCCAGACGGTCATTACCGAAATCACTGGTCTCGACATCGCTAATGCCTCGCTGCTCGATGAATCGACTGCCATCGCGGAGGCAGTCACCATGGCACGCCGAACCGCAAAGAACAACAGCCGCATCGTCGCCGTGCACGATGACACGCATCCACAGCACCTAAGCGTTTTGCGAGCACGTTGCAAGCCGGTCGGCATCAGCGTCGAGATACAGCCCATTGATCGATTGTCCTCAGTTGACGCCTTCTGCGTTGTCGTATCTCGCCCGTCCTCAAGCGGTCTCATCGCCGACGACGATACGACTCGCCGAGTGGTGCAGTCTGCTCACTCAGGCGGAGCCATTGCGGTGTGTGTGACTGATCCACTCGCCAGCACCATCCTCACCACGCCGGCATCGCTCGGGTTCGACATCGCCGTAGGCAGCGCACAAAGATTCGGGGTTCCAATGGGAGGAGGCGGCCCACATGCCGCGTATCTCGCAGCAACCGAGCAGTTCGCACGGTCGCTTCCTGGACGGCTCGTTGGCGTAAGCACCGACACCGCAGGCCGTCCGGCTCTCCGACTTGCGTTGCAGACCCGCGAGCAACACATCCGCCGCGAGAAGGCGACGTCCAATATCTGCACTGCGCAGGCGTTGTTGGCGAACATTGCTGGGTTCTATGCCGCGTGGCACGGTCGTGATGGTCTACAAGCCATCGCGAGGCGCATCAGCGGATTTACTCAGGCTTCAGTGGCTTTACTGCGCAACGCCCGCATCGGCAGTATCGCCGAAGGGTCACGTTTCGACACGGTGACCGTAACGGGCGTTGACGCCAAGTCGGTACATCTTGCCGCACTCAGACGAAACATCGTCATGCGACATGTCGACGAGACGACCGTTGCATTCAGCTGTGATGAGACGACTGACGCCCGCATGATTGTCGACATCGTCGGCTCGTTCGGCGTAGCGACGAACGTCGATGACGTTTCCGAGCGAACCATGATGCTCGGTGTCGTCGACTCGATGCTGCGAAGTGATGATTTCCTCTCCCAAGCGGTCTTCCGTCGACACCGTACCGAAACCGAGATGCTGCGCTATCTTCGCCGCCTCGCAGACAAAGATCTCGCACTTGACCGCACCATGATTCCCCTCGGGTCGTGCACGATGAAGTTGAACGCCACAACGGAAATGATCCCCGTCACATGGCCAGAGTTCGCCAACATTCACCCGCACCAGCCAGTCGAAGACCTGAAGGGTTATCGACGGCTCGTGCACGATGTCGAGCAGATGATGTGTGCCGTGACCGGATATGACGCCGTCAGCCTGCAACCCAACGCCGGAAGCCAGGGAGAGTTTGCTGGCCTGCTCGCGATTCGGGCCTATCACGAAAGTCGAGGTGACCATCAGCGGACCATCTGCCTCATTCCTTCGAGTGCGCATGGCACCAATGCGGCTAGTGCCGTGATGGCAGGCATGGACGTCGTCGTGGTCGCCTGCGATGACGACGGAAACGTTGACCTAGCCGACTTGCGATTGAAGTGCGAGAAGGCTGGCAATCGGCTTGCAGCACTTATGATCACGTATCCCTCGACGCACGGCGTTTTTGAAACCGCAGTCGGCGAGATTTGCAATATCGTTCACGACCACGGTGGGCAGGTCTACGTAGACGGCGCAAACCTGAATGCGTTGGTCGGTGTCGCCAAGCCCGGCCTCTTTGGCGCTGACGTGAGTCACTTGAATCTCCACAAGACGTTCTGTATCCCGCACGGCGGAGGTGGACCTGGGGTCGGGCCAGTCGCAGTCAGGCACCATTTGTCAGCATTCCTCCCTGGCGATCCACTTGATGCGCGCCACGTTGTCGGGGAAGGTGGTGCTGCGGTTGGCCCGGTCTCGTCTGCGGTCTTTGGCTCTGCAGGCATTCTTCCCATCTCCTGGGTATACGTGCGAATGATGGGTCCTGACGGGCTTCGTCGCGCGACCGTGCAGGCCATTGCCAGCGCAAATTACGTGTCGCACCGGCTACGGGATCACTTCCCCACGTTGTATACCGGTTCGGCCGGTTTGGTCGCGCACGAGTGCATCCTCGATCTTCGTGACATCACCAAGCGCACGGGTGTATCCGTCGACGACGTCGCCAAACGTCTCATGGATTACGGATTCCACGCTCCGACTATGAGTTTCCCCGTCGGTGGCACCCTGATGGTCGAGCCGACAGAGAGCGAGTCGCTCGTCGAACTCGACCGCTTCTGCGAAGCAATGATCGCGATCCGAGGCGAGATTGCGCGAGTTGAGGCCGGCGAGTGGTCGGCTGAGGCATCACCGCTGCGGCATGCTCCACATACGGTGCAAGATGTAACTGGTGAGTGGAACCGACAGTACGACAGGTCACTCGCATTGTTCCCGCTCCCAAGCCTTCGTGGACGCGGCTACTTTCCCCCGGTGTCCCGCATTGATGCGGCACACGGCGATCGCAATCTGGTCTGCTCCTGCGAGCCACTCGAAGCCTTGGCGAGCACCAACTAAAGTTGAGGCGTGTCATCTGAGCAGCAGCCGCAATTCGACATACAAAAAATCATCAGCGACCTCCTCACCCTCTTAAAGGGTGTCGATCCGGTCACTGAAGGTGTGAAGCTCGCCGAACAAGGACGACGCACCGTTGAGGCGCTCATCGTGGCGCTCGAGAACCTTGGCTCGACGATGGACAACCTCAACCAAGCCGCCTCACGAGTCAACCGTCTTCTCGATGACGTAGAAGATCCGATTCGGCGCATCGCCGGGATGGCAGACCAAGCCGGTTCGCTTGTCTCGTTTCTTCCATCCCTTGCCGGAAAGGCGATGTCCAACTTCGTGCCAAAACCGGCCGCTTCAGCTGTAACGAGTCCGCCGGAGGCCGGGACCGCGGGCTAGATACCCGTCAGCGGCGTACGAACGGGCGCTCCACTACGCGCGCCAGAAGATCGCTGTCCCTGACGCGAAGAATGACCTCGCTGCCGACAGCTGCATACTCGGGCGACACCAGGGCGAGCGCGATGCCGACACCCAAAATCGGCGAAAAGTTCCCGCTCGTTACGACCCCGATGTCCACGCCGTTTCGCAGTACTCGTGCTCCATCGCGCGGCGGTCGACGGGACTCGGTTTGCAGGCCGCACAGCACCCTTGACACACCCTTCTCCCGCTGTGCCTCGAGGGCTGTTCTTCCACGGAATTGGGCCTTATTCCATCCGACGACCCAGCCGAGGTCTGCTTCAAGCGTGCTGATGTCTGGCGAGAGTTCGTGTCCGTGTAACGGCAGCGCAGCTTCGAGTCTCAATGTGTCGCGCGCGCCGAGACCAGCCGGAACCACTCCCGCGTCGATGATTGCTCGCGCCAACGAGGCGGCGATGTCGACAGGAGCCGCAATCTCGACGCCATCTTCTCCGGTGTATCCCGTACCCGCAACGACACACTCAGCGCCGAGCACTTCGTGCGTCTCAACACGAAATCGCTTGACGGCTGCGGCAGCCGGTGAGACTCTTGCGAGAAGAGCACGCGCTTTAGGCCCTTGCACTGCCAATACGGCGCGTGTCGACGTCGTGTCGGTTCCACCGATGACACTAAGGATGCTCTCGGTATTCGAGGCGTTCGGCATTACATCGAAGCGCTGCTCGCTCACCCACCACACGATGATGTCGTCCACAACTCCGCCCCGGTCGTTGCAGGAGTGCGTGTACTGTGCGCGACCTGCCCCAATCTTGGTGAGATCGTTCGTGAATGCCGATTGGAGACGGTCAAAAGCCCCAGAACCCTCGAGTCGCACCGTTCCGAGGTGGGACACATCAAAGAGTGCTGCATGAGTGCGACAAGCGACATGCTCTGCAATCGTGCCGCTTGGATACGACAGCGGCATCTCCCATCCGCCAAACGGCACCATCTTGGCACTCAACTCGCGGTGTAGCGAGTCGAGTGGCGAGTGACGGTTGCCCGTCATCAACTACCGCGCGATGCCGTGCGGGGCTTGCCGAGCGCGCGGGCTCGCGACCGCAGAGTTGCGCTCAAGCCGCTTCATCTCAACGATTCGAGTATCGAGATCCTGCTTCACAGAAGCCAGTGGCAGCACGTTCAGCACGCCCTGACCGTTGCGAACCGCGTCGACGAGGTGCTCGCCATCGCACAACACCACGCTCTTGCCGCTGATCACGATGTGCGCAGCAGCAACATCGGTGGTGACATGACGGCGCAAGTAGTTGAACACCTCGCGAACCGACTCCAGCTTGATTCCTGCATCAAGCAAATTCTTGATCACTTTCAGTTCCAAGAGATCCCGGTAGACGTACTCGCGTCGAGACCCGCTCCCCGCCGCATCCGTAGCCGACGGACGCACAAGGTCGGTACGTGCCCAGTAGTCCAACTGACGGTACGAAATCCCGACGATGTCGGCCGCTTGCGTGCCGCTGAAGGTGCGAGCCGAGTTGAACTGATTGGTTCGTGGCGCCGCCATAAGGTCTTTCACCCTAGGGCTGACCTGCCCCGAGAGCCAACCGCGCTACTTCTCTTGGAAATCCTCAGGGTTGATGCTGTCTATGAAGTCACGGAACTCTTCCAAGACTTCTTCTGCGTTCTCGTCTTCTCCCTCTTCGACCACTTGACCTACTTGGTCAAGTAACTCCCTGTTCGCCGTGATAGGCACTTCCGAGCGCACAGCGATTGCGACGGCGTCTGATGGTCGGCACGAAATGGCATGTCTTTGACCGTTGTGCACCACTTGTAGCTCTGCGAAGTACGTGTGGTTTTTCATCTCCGTGATAACGACACGATTAAGGTGTGCGCCGAATTCTTCGAGCATTTCCACCATCAGATCGTGAGTCAGTGGTCGGGGCGACTTGTGTCCGTCAAGCACAATCCGAATAGCGCTCGCCTCTGCGACACCGATATAAATGCTCAGTACTCGCCGTTCACCTTCTTGTTCTCGGAGGTGCATCACAGGAACGTTCGCTGGAGCGTCAACAACGACACCGACGAGATCGAGCTCGACTGCTTCTGACGACTCGCCGGCGCTCATGGCGTCAGCGTAGCAACGCCCTACGAATCGGAACGAAGTTCTCGTGTCACACTACGTAGAAGTGCAGTACGAAGCTCCTCGCCCAAAGATACGAGATCATCCAACAACTTCATCGCTTCATAACGACTTCCGGCACTGCGTGACGAGAGCATCGTTCTGACGAGCGGTTCGAATACATCTGCTTCTCTTTCGGCGGCAAGACGCCACGCCATCAATAGTCTTGGCTGTACACCGAGTGTCGCCAATCTTCCGGCCAGATGAACAATGTCGCGGTCAGTCTCGTCGTAATACGGATCGTTGCCCATCATCTGCGGACGAACGAACTTCATCTTTTCGAGTTGCTCAAGCACAGCACCGTCGACTCCAGTTGATTCAAGCAAGTCAGACTTGCTCAGTTTCTGAGACCGTGTCTTTGACGCCGGCCGGGATGTCGGCGCCGGAGCCGCGCGTTCGGCGCCGATTCGATTCGTAGGGTGACCGGCCGAAGGCATTCGGATACCTCTCGGCATGCTCGGGTCTGTGATGTCGTCGGGTCGTAGGAGTCCGTCGCTCGTCTCGCCCTCGAGGCGGTCTCGAATCACGCGCAACGGTAAGAAATTATCCTTTTGCTCACGCAGGATGAAGCGCAATCGCTCAACTTCGGGTTTTGTGAACTTTCGGTAACCGGCATTGGTTCGCTCCGGCGCAATCAAGCCCTGACTCTCCAAGAACCGGATCTTGGAAATCGTGATGTCGGGGAACTCTTCCAAAAGAAGCGCTAGTACTTCTCCAATCGTGAAGTAGTGCTCGGGCATGTCCGTCAGCCGAAGAAGGCGACCAGGCGGAATCGGCCGATCTGCACCTCATCACCGTGCTGCACGGAAACTTCATCAACTCTGGCGCTGTTTACATATGTGCCGTTCAACGACCCAAGGTCACGCACGACCCAGGCCGAGCCCTGCTTGACCAAGACTGCGTGTTGCCGCGAGACAGTGAAGTCGTCCAGCTGAATATCGTTATCTGGAATTCGACCAATCGTGACTTGGTCACCCTCAAGGGTGAAGCGCGTTCCGATTTCTGGCCCCTGCCGAACCACCAACATCACTTCGCCAGGCGCCACTTCGCCGGCGTATACCACCGCGTTGTCGGCGTCTCCGATCGCATCCAACAGCGGGTCGGTTTTGGGCAACACGTTCGTTCGGAGACTCGGCTTGTCAAGTACTGCGCCACACGATGAACAGAAGGTCGAAGCTGGTGGGTTTCGATGCCCGCATTCGTTGCAGAACACGTAGAGCATGTTGTCGATCGCCCCTCAGCCGCCGACGAGCGCCTTGTACGCGGCCGCATTCATTAACACGGGCACGTCTCCCTCGATGGTGATCTCACAGATCCAGCCCGAACCATACGGATCCTTGTTCAGTAGCTCTGGCTGGGAAGAAAGTTGGTCGTTCACCGCCGAGATGCTCCCGCTGACAGGTGCGTAGATGTCTGAGACGCTTTTTGTGCTTTCCACTTCGGTGAACGACTGTTCTGCCGACACTTTCGCTCCGACTGCAGGCACACCGACGAACACCACGTCGCCGAGTGCATCCTGTGCGTAGTCAGTGATACCGATGCGCGCGACTCCGTTCGTGATTCGCACCCATTCATGCTGGGCGGTGTACGAGAGATCTTCTGGAACCTGCATGCCCTCAACCGTAGCCTCAGGCGGAGTTCGCGGAAGCTTCATGACGGGCACGTCTTGCTGTTGTCACGCCGCTCACCACCCGTGGCACGTACCACAAAGCTGTGGCGTAACACATCACGAGACCGGGAATACCAATTGCCCATCCTGCGTTCCTGCCGCCAAGCGCCCACCCGGCATCGCTCGATCCGATGAGCAAAAGCGGAAAGGCGAACATCAGCGCGAATGTGTAGTTCTTCCCCCATTGGTTTACCGCAAACCGTTGCATCCCAAGCGCGGTGCCGCCAAGCATCAATACTCCGACGAACAGTTCACGTACCACAACCGAGAGTCCGAACCATGCAGGAACGGCACCATCGATGACGATTGAACCAACACCGACGATGAAGAGTAAGCGGTCGACAGCGGGATCGAAGACCGCACCGAACTCGCTGCGCTGGTCGAGACGACGCGCCAACCAGCCATCCACCCAGTCCGTTGCTCCGAGCGCTCCAAGAAGCCAAGCTGCAGCTTCTCTGTCGCCCCGCCCGAAGAGGAGCCACAAGAACACCGGCAGGCACGCCAGTCGTACGAGCGTGACGAGGTTCGGCCACGTCGCAAGGTTGCGTGACATCCATGCGAAGGCTAGTTCGCAAGGTGGGGTACTCTTCACGTCTGATGCCAACACTCTTCACCCGGATTATTGATGGTGATCTTCCCGGACACTTCGCGTTAAAAGATGCCCACTGCGCTGTCTTCATGACGATTGCGCCAATACGTGAAGGTCATGCTTTGGTCGTACCGCGCCAACCGGTCGACAAGTGGACCGACCTTTCGCCCGAACTCAACTCCCACCTCTTCGGCGTCGCGCAGCAGGTCGCAGTGGCTCAACGTGCGGTATTTGGTACAGACCGCGTGGGGCTGATCATCGCAGGGTTCGAAGTTAATCACTGCCATTTGCACTGCATCCCAGCTGACACGATGGCCGACCTCAACTTCGCAAATCAGCAACAAAACGTTTCGGCTGAACAGCTCGCCGATGCCGCTCGGCGTCTCGCCGCCGGGCTGCGACAAGCAGGTGTCGAAGGCGCTCTCTAAAACAGCGTCGTAGTCGTCGGCTCGACGAGCTCCGGCCCTTTGTTGCGCACATTGTTCACGGCGGTGCTCACCGTGACAGCATGAAGTCGATCGCTGGTAGCCGTTCGCAAGAGGTGCAGTGGCGGGGAATCAGCCGAAAGCCACTCATCAAGGTCATCGGATTCAAGGATGCAAGGCATGCGGTCATGAATGTTCGCGAGAACCGGATTCGGAGAGATCGTAATCAGCGAACAACTGTGCACTTCTTCGCCTCCGAGGTGAGGATCTCGCCATGTGGTCCACAAACCGGCCACCGCGAGCGGCGAATCATCCGCAGAGCGAATGAAGTACGGCTGCTTGGGTTGCTTCGCCCTCGGATCAACGTCAACCGTCTTCCATTCGTAGTAGCCATCTACCGGCACGACACATCGATGTGCTTTCAGTAATGGTCGAAAGCTCGGTTTTTCTGAAAGGGTTTCACTGCGAGCGTTGATCATGCTGGCGGCGCGACTTCGATCTTTCGACCAAGAAGGAAGCAGACCCCAGTGCATACGTCGAAGTACTCGTCCACTCAAGTCCGCTTGGTCCTCTGGTGTGAGCGCGAGAATTCGCGTGGTCGGAGCCACGTTGTAGTTCGGTGTGAACACTTCTCGTTCGTCGTCGAGTCGCGCATCAAACAGCAGTGCGAGCTGCTGGGGTGCGGTGGTGGCCACGAAGCGCCCACACATCGTCGGGCTGGGGAGATTTGAACTCCCGACCTCTTGTCCCCCAG
>JBMTYA010000002.1:0-29054 GCA_049454015.1 Ilumatobacteraceae bacterium
TCGTGCGCGGCCTCAGGCGCCGGCGTCGTCCGGACTGATTTCCTCGAGTTCGCGGTGCGCGGTCTCCGGAAAGCTCACCACCACCAGCACTGACACAATCAGCGGCGCAAGAGCAAGCATCCCCATCACGCGCGCGTAGCTCCATCCCGCGTCAAGCAACTGGCCCGCCAGTATCAAGCCGACGCTTCCGCCGATCAGGTTGCTCGCGGTGACAGTTGCAGCCCCACCGCCGCGGCGGGCCGTCGGGAACATCTCTCCGCGGTACACACCGAGTGCTGGGTAGGCGATGCCCAGACAGACGCCGCCAATCATCTCCGTGATCCACATCGACAGGCCGCTCGTTGCATACGACGCGGCGACGAGCAGTGATCCGGCAGCAAGCGATGCGGCGCCTGCAATCCGCCGCCCGCGCATGTCGGCAAGTCGCCCGCCGAGGATGAGCCCCACACCTGCGGGCAGTGCGGTGCCGATGGTAAAGAGGCTCACCCCGAGCGCGTCGTAGTTGCGCACATCGCGCAGGTAGTTGACCAGATACACGCTCGCTGCGCCGATGAACACGCTCGTGAGAAACGCCGCGACAATCTGGGTCGCGAATCGCGAACGAGACACCTTCGCCGTATGTGTCGCATCGGTAATCGTCTGCACTCGCACGAATCGTGCAGTCTCCCGCACGTTGCGCTGCAGCACGTAGGCAACTGGCAGCCACGCCAGCGACAAGACGTAGAGAAGTCGCCATGCACCGTCTGCAGTGTCAGCGAGCGGCAGGGCGGCGACGGCAGCACCGGCACCGACGCTGCTTGCGATTGCGACGAACCCGAGCGACCTCGCGCGCGTTTCGCTCGACATCTCTTCCGTGAGGATGACGAGGATCATCACGTTGATGACGAGTGCCAACGGGCGCGCGATTGACTGCGACGCGACGAGCCACTCGTAGCTCGGTGCCAACGCACCGATTGCGGCAAAGACGGGCGAAGCCCAAGCAGCCGCGAGCAACACGGTGCGCCGGCCCATGCGGTCGGCGAATAAGGCGATCGGCGGCACGATGAGCACTCCCCAGCGAACGATGGCCGCACCGAAACCGATGTCGGAGTCGCTGCGACCGAAGTCATCGGCGGCAAACGACACGGTCTGTGTGAACAACGTGTTGACATACGCGAATGGGATCGATGCGAGCGCCAGCAAGAAGAGGATGCGACGTTCACCACCTCTTGCCACGGCGCGAGCATACTGAGAGAGGTGAATATCGAGTCTCCGCGCATCGTCGTGCGCCGCAGCGGACCACTCACCGGTTCCGTCAACGTGCCTGGTGCGAAGAACTCCGTGCTCAAGTTGATGGCAGCGACGCTGCTCGCCGAGGGCGACTACGTGCTCACCAACGTGCCGGCAATCACCGACGTGCAGAAGATGTCTGAGACACTCAATTCTCTTGGTGTGGCGACGGAGTGGCTCGGGCCGCACGAGTTGCACCTCGTGAATTCAGGCAACATCACGCCAGAAGTTCCCTTCGAGAAGTTCGACAAGATGCGCGCCAGCATCAATGTGCTCGGCCCGTTGCTCACGCACTACGGCTCGGCCCGCATCAACTGGCCTGGTGGCGACGATTTTGGCGGACGCCCGATCAACCTGCACGTCGAGGGTCTGCAGCGAATGGGTGCGACGATTGATGAGGGTCTGTACGACATCTTTGCCTACGCCGAACGTTTGAAAGGCACGAACATCGAGCTCGCGTTGCCGAGCGTCGGTGCGACGGAGAACCTCCTCACCGCCGCGGTCTATGCCAAAGGTGTCACCGTCATCGACAATGCAGCGCGCGAGCCCGAAGTGCAAGACCTCTGCAACATGCTCGTGTCGATGGGTGCCGACATCGAGGGCATCGGAACCTCACGACTCGTCATCCACGGCCGCGAACGAGGTTCGCTGAAGAGCACAAAGCACACGGTGGTGGCTGACCGCGTGCAAGCAGCCACATACATGGCGGCGGTAGCGGTCACTGGCGGCGACATCATGGTGCGTTCGGCGCGCACCGAGCACATGGAGGCAATGCTCAACTTGTACGCGCGAATGGGCGTGGCGGTTACCCCTCAGCGGGATGGTGTACGCGTCACGTCGCACGAACGGCTGCGCGCGATTGACTTCATCACCGAGCCGTATCCAGGAATCGCTACCGATTACAAACCGTTGCTGGTCGCGATGCTGTGCGTGAGCCGTGGCGAAGGTTCGGTAACTGAGACGCTCTTCCCTGGGCGCTTCAAGTACATCGAGGAGTTCCGCCGACTCGGCGCCTCAATCGCCATTTATGGCAACAAGGCCACCGTGCGCGGCGTGTACGAACTGATTGGCAGCGAAGTGAAAGTGCCCGACATCCGTGCCGGTGCGGCGCTCGTCGTTGCGGGCCTCGTGGCGAGTGGCGAGACGATCATTCGCGACATCTCGCACATCGACCGTGGATATGACGACTTGGTCGGCAAGCTCAACGGTCTTGGTGCTGACGTGACTCGCGTCTAACGCGCGCAGTCGCACGCCAGAGCAAGAACGCAATCACTGCGATGGGCCCGACGACGAGCAGGATTTCGTCCCAACCACCTTGGTGTGCGAGCACGCTCCTATCGTAGAAGGGGTTCGCACGGCGAAGTCTCGCCGAGCATCACGAGGTGAAGAGTGTCAATCCGCAGTCAAGTCGAAGAAACCATCGAGGTGATTCGTCCGGCCTTGCAGGCCGACGGTGGCGACATCGTGCTGCAGGACGTCGACGAAACCACTGGTGTTGTCAAAGTCACGCTCGTTGGTGCGTGCGGCACTTGCCCAGCGAGCGACCAGACGCTGAAGGCGGGAATCGAGCGCATCATGCGCGATCGCGTCGACGGAGTCACTGAAGTCGTCGCCGTCTGACAAATGCCGACTCGCTCCGACGACCCGAAGCAACTCTTTGCCGCTGCGCTTGGTGGTGACCGAGGTTCACTCGCTCGGTTGTTGTCGTTTGTCGAGCGTGGCGGCAACGAAGCACGTGAAGTGTCGCGCTTGGTCAGCCCGAGGGTTGGTCGCGCGTACGTGGTCGGCATCACGGGTGCACCCGGCGCTGGCAAGAGCACGCTCACGTCGGCGCTCATCGGTGTGCTGCGCTCGCGCGGCGCGCGAGTCGGTGTGTTGGCGATTGATCCGTCGTCGCCCTACACGGGCGGTGCAATTCTCGGCGACCGCGTGCGCATGCAGGACCACTCGCATGACGACAAGGTGTACATCCGATCGATGGCCACACGCGGGCACCTTGGCGGTCTGTCACTCGCAACAAGCGAGGCGATTCGAGTGCTCGATGCAACTGGCCACGACTGGGTGCTTGTTGAGACGGTCGGTGTCGGACAAGTCGAAGTTGAAGTCGCCGGCAAGGCCGACACCACCATCGTGGTGGTGAACCCTGGTTGGGGCGACGCCGTGCAGGCGAACAAGGCGGGCCTGCTCGAAGTTGCTGACGTGTTCGCGATCAACAAGGCAGACCGCGAGGGTGTGGAAAGCACCCGTCGCGACCTGGAGGCGATGCTCGACCTGACCGAATTCGCGCAAGGGGAGTGGCGCCCGAGCGTCACGGCAACCGTCGGCACGACGGGCGACGGCGTCGCCGACCTGCTTGATGCAGTCGCGGCTCATCGAGCTGCCGCAGAGCAGTCTGGTGATCTCGCCCACCGGCGCGAGGTGCGCCGCCGCGAAGAGTTACGCGAGATTGTCGAACGCCGCCTCGAGATGCGCGCCCGCGAGTTGTGCAGTGGCGATGCGTGGGACACACTCGAACGGCGAGTCGTGCGGGGCGAGATCGACCCATGGACGGCTGCCGACGAGATGCTCCGCGGTGTCTCGGCGTGACTGACGCAAAAAACGTCGATCGCAAGCAAGTAGTCAACGCCAGTTTTACGCTCGGTGCGGCAGTTGGCGTGACGGCATTGTCTTTTGGTCTCGCCGCAGTGTCAGCCGGCGCATCCGTTTGGCAGGCATGCACGTTGTCGTTCTTCACGTTCACTGGCGCCTCGCAGTTTTCGGCGATGAGTGTGGTGGGTGCAGGTGGGTCACCGGCGGCGGCGTTCGGTGGTGCGGCGCTCCTAGCCGTGCGCAACTTCGTCTACGGTCTCGTGCTCGCAGGTCGTGTTGGGCAAGACGATGAGGGTCGGCGGCTCTCGCTTGGTCGCCGCCTCGTTGCTGCGCACTTCGTGATCGACGAGACCACCGCGATGACGACTGCGCAGTCACATCCGCGACTAGCACGCACAGCCTTCTGGGTGACTGCACTCTCGTTGTTCATCACATGGAATCTGGGCACACTCGTCGGTGCATTGGCTGGTTCGGTGCTCGACACCGAGGCACTCGGTTTTGATGCTGCGTTTCCAGCCGCGTTTCTTGCGATGTTGCCCGCGCACCTGCGTAGCCGGCGCGGTCGCGCCGCGGCAGCAACCGGTGCGGTGATCTGCCTCGCTCTTACGCCGTTCGTGCCGGTTGGCGTCGCAATCCTTGTCGCCGTAGTTGGCGTTTTGTTCGGGGTGCGGCCGTGAATATGTCCGGTGCAGAACTCTGGTGGCTCATCATCGTGCTTTCTGCCGTGGCGTACGCGCTGAAAGTTGCGGGTTTCGTGGTCGTCGGCGGCCGCACGATGCCAATGGCGCTCGAGCGTTGTCTCGCCCTTATTCCGGCCAGTTTGCTTGCTGCGCTCGTGGTGAAAGACACGTTCACGACCGCCCAGGATTTGGTGGTCGATGCACGCGCAGTCGGTCTTCTCGTTGCGCTCGTCGCGGTGTGGCGCAAGGCGCCATTCATCGTTGTGGTGCTGGCGGCGATGGCGGCCACCGCCTTGGTGCGCCTCGTTAATTAGGCGCTAGTTAGGCGTTTCGCACAGCGCGGCAAGCCTGCGCAGATTGCCGCGCCAGATTGCACGCAAGACGATCTTGCCGCCGATGAGGGCTCCGAGTGGCCCGCCGAGCCACCACGGAAACACGAGTCGCTCCTCCCAAACGAAGCGCGTCATGCGCGCATCGATTGGCTGAAGAGTGAATACTCCGGTGCCGGTGACAATGCCGACGTGCTCGACACCCATGGCACGCTGCGGTTCCCACTGCGTGATGCGCATTTTGTCGGTGAGCTTGATCGGGCCGACTTTGGTGACGCACAAGAACGACGTACCGACACCTCGCTGCTGGTCGGTCACGAACTCGATTGACTCCGCGTCAGCCATCCAGTCGACATGTCGCTCGACGGGTTCGACAACTTGCCAGACGCGCTCGACGGGTGCGTCGATGTCGATGGAGACGCGGATTCCAGCCATCTCGTTCAGCGTAGGTTGCGGTACACGCTCACATGGCGCGCAGAGTCGTCGTCGAACGCGGTCTTTTGCCACGACCCGTGGCGCGACACGAGGGTGAGCCCTGTTGTGGCGCACATGGCGTCGATCTCACGCGGCGATGAATAGGTAATGGTGAAGGGACGCACGGTGACCCTTCCGTCTTGGTGTCGACTGGTGATGCTGCCGATGACGGCGCCGCTCGCTGCGTCGAACGTAGTTTCGGTGTGCACCTGCCACGCACCGCGCTGTTCGGTGCTCGAGCCGTGTTGTTGGGTGCTTGCATCGTGCGTCGACTGGCTCGAAGATGCTTCGGCACTACTCGTATCGATGACGCAGGCGTCGATGACGAGCAGTCCACCCTCAGACAGTCGTCTCGCTGCCGCGGTAATGCACGCCTGTTGTCGGCTGTGTTCCACCACGTTGAAGAGCGTGTTGTACGAAACGAAAACGAGGTCGAATGAGTCGTCTGGTTGATTGTCGACCATGTCACCGATCACCGCGTGCACGAGTCCACCTGAGTCGTTCGTCGCAAGCAGCGCCAGCATCTCAGGCGACTCGTCGATGCCTACGACCGTGGCCGACTCATCAGTGGCTCGCAACCGTGCAGCAAGCGGAATCGCTATGCGACCCGTACCGACGCCCAGTTCGAGCACGCGTCGTGGCTGGCTCGAAGTGAGAAAATCGACGACAACTTTCAAGTCGTCGCTCGCGCCGTACCACTCGTCGTAGACGTCGGCGAACGCGGCTCCGTAGGTCGGTCTCTCTGGCATCACTTCAAGTTGACCACGAAACGAGAAGAAGCCTGCGAAGTAGTCTCGACTGCGGAATGAATGCGGGTTCTGCAACGCTGGCGTACTTCGATCACGCCGCAACAGCGCCGATGCGCCGCGAGGCAATCGAGGCGATGCGCCCGTTCTTGGACGATCAGTTCGCCAACCCGTCGGGCAGCCACCGTTTCTCTCGTTCGGCGCGCCGGGCAGTCGACGAAGCGCGCGACGACATCGCTGACGTGCTTGGGTGCGCGCCAGGTGAAGTTGTGTTTACGAGCGGCGGCACCGAAGCCGACAATGCGGCCATCTTCGGTGCAGTGCGCCGACATGGCGGAGTCGCCATTTGCAGCGCTGCTGAACATCATGCAGTGCTGCATTGTGTGGAGCATCTCCGCGGTGAAGTTGTCGGGGTCGATCGCAACGGAGTAGTCAATCTCGATGCACTCGCTGCAACGCTTGCAGCCGTTGCTGCGCGCGACCAGCGCGTCAGCGTGGTGTCGGTCATGGCGGTGAACAATGAAGTCGGCAGCATCACTCCGATGCGAGACCTCGCACGTGTCGTGCGCGCAGGTGCGCCAAGGGCGGTGCTGCACTCCGATGCGGTTCAGGCAGCGTGCTGGCTTGACGTACGCGACGTGGTGCTCGTAACCGACGTGGTCTCGCTGTCGGCCCATAAGTTTGGCGGACCCAAGGGGATGGGTGTCATGGTGCAGAAGTCGGGCATCACCCTCGAACCGCTCATCATGGGCGGCGGACAAGAACGCGACCGCCGCAGCGGCACTACCAACGTGGCGGGCATCGTCGCGACGGCAGCCGCGCTGCGCGCCACGGTAAGTCAGCGCGAGCGTGAATCTCAAAGAGTTTCTCAACTAAAGGCACGTCTAGTGGCGGGCCTCACGTCGCAGCTTCCTGACGTGATCGAGACGGTGCCTTCGACAGCTTCGGTGGCGGGCATCGCGCATTTCTGTGTAGCCGGCGTAGAGAGCGAAGCACTGCTCTTTTTGCTCGACGAAGCAAGTGTTTGTGCATCGGCCGCATCGGCCTGTGCGAGTGGTGCGATGGAGCCGTCGCACGTGCTGCGCGCGATGGGCGTGGAACCGCGCTTTACCAAGGGTGCGCTGCGATTGAGCCTCGGTCACACGACCACGGCTGCCGAGGTGGAGCGAGCCATCGAGGTAATCGTGGCAAGCGTGCAGCGACTGCGCCGCTGATAGCGGCATTCACTGGGCTGCTGACCGGGCCGTTCACTGGGCCGCTTGCAATATCGCCCAGCAATAGCCTTTGTTCTGTGAAAGTGCTCGTTGCGATGTCTGGCGGCGTGGACTCGTCGGTTGCCGCTGCAGAACTTCGTCGTGAAGGACACGACGTCGTCGGTGTCACAATGCGCCTGTGGGGCGGAGAGAGCGACACAGGTTGCTGCTCGGTGAGCGACGTTGACGATGCTCGCCGTGTGGCGCAACAGCTGCGCATCGATCACCTCGTCTTCAATTTCTCCGAAGAGTTCAACGACACGGTGGTGTCGCCTTACGTCGATGCCCACCGCAACGGCACCACCCCCAACCCGTGCATCGAGTGCAATCGTCACCTGAAGTTCGACCGTCTCTCGCAGCGTGCCAGGTTGCTCGGCTTCGATGCCGTCGCGACTGGGCACCACGCCCGAATTGAACGCCAACCGAGTGGAGTCTGGCGCGTAGCGCGCGGCGCCGACGCGGCGAAAGACCAGAGCTACGTGGTGCATATGCTCGACCAGAAAGAGCTCGCGTACACGCTGTTTCCGGTCGGGCACCTGACGAAGGCTCAGGTTCGCGAGCGAGCGAGCGACCTTGGTTTGCGCACCGCAACCAAGCCAGACAGCCAGGACGTGTGCTTCATCAGCAAGACCGGCGGTCGCGAGACGTTTCTCGGCCATCGCATTCCGTTTCGTCGTGCCCGCGTGGTTGACGAGTCCGGCACCGAAGTCGGCGCAGTGGATGCAGTCGAGCTCGTCACGATTGGTCAGCGTCGTGGCCTGCGGTTGCCCGGCGGATCACCAAAACAATTCGTGCTGTCAGTCGATCTCGATGCTGCCACCGTCGTGGTGGGCGACGAGTCACGACTCGCATGCGACACCGTGTCGGTTGCCCGTGTGATGTGGAGCCACGAGCCGCCCGCACTCGGGGCGAGCGTGATGGTGCAATCGAGCGCCCACGGTGCCGCATGCGAGGCCGTGCTCGAAGAGCTCGTCGTCAGTAACGGTCGCTTGGCTGACCGCGTCGTGTTGCGGTGGCGGGAACAGCAGCGTCGCGTGGCACCGGGTCAGAGCGTCGTCATGTACGACGTCGATAACCGCGTCGTCATCGGCGGAGGAATCGCCGCTTAACTCTTTGCCGAGCGTCGCTCGAGCGCTAGTGCCGGTTGCGACGGGGCGACCAAGAGCGACGTCACGTGGATTCGGTCGAGCGTCTTTGAGATGCGCGCCCCGAATTCGCTCAGCGACACGTCGTGGGGGTGGGAGAGCACGAGCTCAAGTGACTGACCCCAGGTGGTGCACGTGGTGTCGAACGCTTCGGTGCCGGGTTTCGCTGCAAGCAGCCCCCGCACGTCGTGAGTGCGCACCATGAAGGTGTCGCGCAAGACGAGGGGATCGTGGATGGCGATGCCTGCGGGCACGAAGACAAGCCAGCGTCGCGCTAAGACGAGTGCTCGCCGCATCGAGAAATAGGCGAGTGCCACTGCAATGACGAGCGCCGTTATCACTGCGGTAAGTGATGACGAATATGTCGATACCGCCGCCGCAGTAGCGACGAGCACCCACAACATTGCAAGCGGCAAGAGCACCGCAATGGGCGGTCGTAAGAGGTATCTCATCTCGTGGCCGTACGCGGCAGCTTGCGCGTGCACTTGCCCGTAGCGGGCGAGAAACGCTACGGCGGTCACCGCGACGAGCACGACCAATCCGCCAACTGCGCCCCAACTTCGCTCGCCGGACTCAAACAGCGGATCACCCGAGGTGGTCAGGCGATACGCAGCATGCACCGTGATCATCGGCGCAAAGAAACGAATCGCGGTGAGCGACAATGGGTGCGGGACGAGAACCGCAACGGCGACCATCGCCCAACTGCACCACACCACCCACTGCGAGATTGCTGTCGCATCCCGTGCGCCGATGGCCCCCGGTAGGAGGGCGACCGTCAACCAAGCGGCACGCAGCAGGTTGTTCACGCACGAATCCTAGGAATCGCGCGGCTCCCGAGCGGTAAAGTTCAGGCGTGGCAGCGCCGAAGAAAATCGTCGCTCGCGCTGCGGAATTGCGCGAGTTGATTGCGTACCACAACGACCGGTATTTCGGGGCCGACGAACCCGAGATTTCCGATGCCGAATACGACGAGCTCGTGCGCGAGTTGCGCACAATCGAAACTGACCACCCTGAACTGAAACCTGAGCAGTCGTTGCTCGACCTCCCGGGTGCTGCATCCAGCACCACGTTTGCACCGGTCACGCACCGCCAGCCGATGATGAGCCTCGACAATGCGATGGACGAGTCAGAACTGCGTGCCTGGGGCGAGCGCGTCGCGAAAGGTCTCGGCAACGAGCCGACTCGTTTCGTTTGTGAGTTGAAGATCGACGGTCTTGCCCTCAGTATTCGCTATGAGAACGGCTTGCTCGTACAGGCCGCCACTCGCGGTGACGGCAAAGTCGGCGAAGACGTGACGGCCAATGTGGCGACCATCAAAGAAGTTCCAAAGATGCTCGACGGCTCGGCTCGACCTGCGGTGCTCGAAGTGCGCGGCGAGGTGTACATGTCAAAGGCGGCCTTCGACCGATTGCGTGCGGCGAAGATGAAAGAGAACGAGTCGCGTATTGCGAGTGGCAAGAAGCCCCAGCCAGTACCCGCCAACCCGCGCAATGCCGGCGCAGGCAGCCTCCGCCAAAAAGATGCGGCAGTCACGGCGACACGTGAGCTTTCGTTCTGGGCGTACCAATTGGGCGAGGTGGAAGGCGTGCCGCAGTTCGATTCGCACCATCACACCCTCGAGTATCTGCGCACGAGCGGATTCCCGATTAATCCAGAGGTGCGCATCGTCGACTCCCTCGACGAAGTCGTGAAGTTCTGCGCCCACTGGCAGTCGCTGCGCAACGACTTGCCGTACATCATCGACGGCGTGGTCGTGAAAGTTGATGACCTCGCGCAGCGAGAACGGCTCGGTGTTACCTCGAAGGCACCTCGGTGGGCGGTCGCCGTCAAGTTTCCCCCGGAAGAACGCACCACGCTGCTGCGCGACATCATGGTGTCGATTGGTCGCACCGGTCGTGCGACGCCGTTCGCCGTGCTCGAACCCGTCGTGGTGGCGGGCAGCACGGTCTCGATGTCCACGTTGCACAACCGAGAGCAAGTGCAGCTAAAGGACGTGCGACCCGGCGACACCGTCGTGGTTCGCAAAGCAGGTGACGTGATTCCGGAAGTCGTCGGACCCGTGCTCGCACTTCGCCCAAAGAACAGTAAGCCTTGGAAGTTCCCGACCAAGTGCCCCTGTGATCTTCGCTCCACGTTGGTACAAGTTGAAGGCGAAGCCGACACGCGCTGCGTTGAACCAGAGTGCCCAAACCAGCGCGACCAGAAGATCATCCACTTCACGTCTCGTGTCGGCATGGACATCGAAGGCTTCGGCGAAAAGACCGTCTACAAGTTGAGTGACGCCGGGATCATCGAAGACGTCGGTGACATCTACTCGCTCACCGCCGAGACGCTGCTCTCGCAAGGTTTCGGGGAGGTGCAGTCGGCAAACCTTCTCAAGTCGATTGAGGTGTCGCGCTCACGCCCGCTTGAAAAGTTGCTCGTTGCGCTCGGCATCAAGCATCTTGGTCCGGCGGCTGCCGAGTCGCTCGCGCGGCGCTTCGGTTCGCTCGATGCCATCACCAAGGCGAGTGCGGACGAACTCTCTGCCATCGACGGAGTCGGCGACGTGATCGCTGAGTCAGTCGCTGGTTGGTTTGCGACCAAAGAGCACAAGACCCTCGTCAATAAGTTGCGCAAGGGTGGAGTCATCTTCGACAACGTTGTAGTCGTTGACGCGCCACAGACGCTGGCTGGCAAGACGGTGGTGGTTACCGGCACGCTCGAGCGCTACGGAAGAGAAGAAGCCCAGCGTGCGATCAAAGATCGCGGTGGCAAAAGTGCGAGCAGCGTGAGCGCAAAAACCTTCGCCCTTATCGTCGGCAATGAACCGGGAGCCTCGAAAGTGAAGAAAGCGAGCGAGTTCGGCGTGCCGCAGCTCGACGAACGAGGATTCGAGCGTCTGCTGGAGACCGGCGAGCTTCCTTGAATCAGCCCGCTGTCAACGTCAGTCAGCGATGAATCAGTCCGTGATGAAGCGCCACTGATAGGTGCGTGACTTTGTCGGCCCGTCGAGAATCTTCCAGTAGCGCACCGTCGCCACGTGTTCGCCCTGCGCGAACTCTTCGATGAGTGCGCCTGGTTGCGGCTGGAAACTGATCACGTTGTTGCCCGGATCGAACACCGCGGTCGCCGGGAGTTCGACTTGGGCACCGGGTGCCGGCTGTGCGCCGGAGGAGGTGAGTTCGTCGAGTCGTGTGACCGGAAGTTCGATGCCATCGATGTTGAGTGACGCTCCGTAGCCCTCTGCAAAGTCGACGATGATCTGTGCTTGTCGCAGCACTCTGTCGCCGTCGGCGGGGGACATGCGCTCAATCGACAAAGGAAACTCTCTCGCCTCGTCGCCGGAGAGCCCGCTTCTGAATCCGACGACGACGAGCACGAGACCAAAAGAGATTCCGATGCTCGCCAGCAGTCGCGAGCGGTCCACGCGCTTTGGCATGGCTCCATTCTCGCGGCTCGCGCTCGTGATGCAGCGCTAGTTTGGTTCAGTCAATGACCGACCGGGATGAGTTAGCCGGCGCGATCGTCGCCTCGCGTTACCGCCTCCGAGCCTTGCGGCGCGGCGGGGCCGATTCGAGCAGCGTCTTTGAAGCCACTGACACCCGCAACGGTGCATCGGTGGTGGTGCGGCTTGTGACCATCGACCAGCAGCCCGCCGAAGCGATTGAAGCGTTGAAGCGCCAGCTCTTGTCGGTGGCGGGTGTCTCGCACCCGGTGCTGGTGTCACCGCTCGACTGGGGTGAGGCGGTTGTCGACGAAAAGAAGTTCGTCTTTGTCGTCACCGAGCGCCTTGATGTGGTCTCACTTCGCGAGCTGCTCGATCGTGGCCGTCGTCTGAGTGTGTCGCAGGCAGTCGTGCTCGCGCTCGACCTGTGTCGCGCACTGCATCACTTGCACCAGCACGGCATGGTGCACGGAGACGTGCGCCCCGCCAACGTGTTTGTATCGACCGACTCTCGCGCGCGATTGGCAGGTCTCGGGGTGAAGGGTGTTGGTGGCGACCTCGCCACGATGAGCATCGAGCAGGCTCGCTACGCAGCACCCGAGTTCGCCATGGATGCGACACCGACGCCAGCTGGTGACATGTACGCACTCGCCCTGACGGTGCTCGAGACCATCACTGGTGAAGTGCCGCACACTTCCGACTCGGTCGCCGTCACCCTTGCGAATCGTGCCGGCAAACTGCTGCCCGTTTCCGCTGACATCGGGCCGATCGCAGTGCCTATCGAGAAGGCGGGTCGACCCGAACTTGCCGATCGTGCGACCGCGCTCGAGTTTGGTCAGGCGCTCGCACAACTGGCCTCGCGCTTGCCGACACCCGAGCCGATCGAGTCGCTAACGAGCGAGTCGTTCCGCGACACCATCACACGAACGCTCGAAGCGGTTGCGGTCGCACCGCAACCTGCCGCACAAACTGCGCCAGCAGCCTCGCCGCTTGTTCCCATCAGTGTCGACGTGGCGATTGCTGCCGCACCGGGCGAGCGCCGCAGTTATCGCTGGCTGTTGTCGATTGCTGTCGCCGTCGCACTTGTCGTATCAGGAGCGCTCGTTTGGCAGCGACTCACGGTCGACTCCTACGAAGTGCCCGAGTTGATCGGCGTGCCCGAGGGTGAAGCCCGCAACGGTGTATCGCTCTTTGGCTGGAACATCGTCATTCGTGCCGAGCGATCGGACGACGTCGATCTCGGTGCGGTCATTCGCACGATTCCGCCAGCTGGTAGCACGTTGCGCGAAGGCGGCGACTTCACGATCGTGGTGTCAGAAGGGGCGACGCTCGCAGTTATTCCGGACGTCACGGGGCTCTCGCGCGAAGATGCAGTTACTGCGCTCACCGGCCAGGGTCTCACGGTTTCAGAGACTGTGCGTGACAGCGATTCGGTGCCGGCAGGTCGCGTGTTGTCGTGGATCGTCACCGAGCAACCGAATCTCGTTGCTGGCAGTCAGGTGTTGAAGGGCACGCAAGTGAGCATCGTCGTCTCTGGTGGGCCCGTGTTGCGCGCCGTGCCGAACCTCATCGGCCGCAATGAAGACGACACGCTCGTGCAGTTGGCTGCGGTGCAGTTGGTGGGGCAGCGCAACGACGACGTATTCAGCAGCGAGATCGCCTTCGGACTTGTCGCTTCGCAGGATCCGCCACCCGGCCAACAGATGCCGCGCGACGGGGTGGTCGCCTATTCCATCTCAAAGGGCGTCGAGCAGGTGCCGCTGCCGGCCATCATCGGGTTCACCCTGAATGACGCACAGAAAGCCCTCGGCGACGCAGGTATCGGCGTGGCGACCATCTCGGGGCGTTCCACCAGTCGTGTGCGAGCCGTGACACTCGATGGCGTGACGCTGAAGGTCGGCGACCCAATACCAAGGGGCAGTGCAGTGAACCTGGTGTTTCCATGACGACCGGCGTCGACGAAGTCGGCAGCTCACTGCTGCGCGAGCGCATGCGCTCGGCATTGGCAGAGCGCGTCGGTATTTCGCGCCGCAAGGCCATCATGGCGGTGCTCTTGTCGGGTGCCTTCACCGTGAGTTTCGCCATCACGCTGCTCGTTGTAGTGCTCGACACCGTTGCTCGCGATCTCGACTCCACCGTCAGCGTCGTGAGCTGGTCGATCACCGCCCCGATGCTGGTGTTCGCCGTCGTCGGTCCGGCATTCGGCACGCTCGGAGATTTGCTCGGTCACAAGCGAGTGTTCGTCTTCGGTTTGCTCGGTGCGGGCGTGTTCGCTGGTCTCGCTGCTCTCGCGCCGAATGCGATCTCGCTCATCGTGCTGCGCACGCTCTCCGCTGCATGTGGTTCGGCCATTGGCCCTGCCGGCATGGCGTTCACGAGCCGCCTCTTTGAGCCGCACGAACGCGTACGACCGCTCGGCGTGTGGAGCTTCGTCACAGCCGGAGCACCAGTGCTCGGCGTCGTGGCCGGCGTGCCGCTTGTTTCGAGCGTCGGTTGGCGAATCATCTTTTTGGTGCAGGCACCACTGTGCGTATTCGGTGCGCTGGTGGCGTGGTGGCTGCTGCGCGACACTGATCGCAAACCGGGCGCGAAGTTCGACTTCGGCGGTGCGCTCACACTCGGGTCTGGCACTGCACTGGTCTTGCTCGGCATCAACCGCGGTGGTGCGTGGGGATGGACCTCGCCGTCAATCATTGCCTTCTTATTCGCAGGGGTCGCGATGCTGATTGCCTTCGTGCAAGTGGAGCGCAGAGTCGAGGCCCCGATGGTGCCGCCAGCATGGTTCCGCACGCGCAACATCGCGTTTCCGGTGATGAGCCAGTCGCTCGCCAACTTCGGTTACATGGGTGCCTTCATGATTGTGCCGCAGATGCTGCAGCAGGGGGCAGGTCTCAGCCTCGCCACGGTCGGCTGGTTGATCATCGCACGACCGCTCACGTTCGCGATTGTCGCACCGATCGGCGCCAACGTCACCATGCGCACAGGCGAGCGCTTCGCTGGCATGTTCGGGTCGATGACGGTGTTTACATCAATGGTGATTCTCTCGACGGTGCGCTCAGACACCCCGCTGTGGTTGATCGCATTTGGGCTTGCGCTGTCGGGACTCGGCCTGGGCGTCGCTTCTCCGGCGATGACGTCGCTTCTTGCCAACGCCGTTGAGGATTCTCAGCTCGGCGCAGCGAGTGCCATGCAGCAACTGGTGTCGCAGATGGGCGCGCTACTCGGCGCGACCGTCATGATCACCGTGCAAGAGGCCACGGTCGAACAAGGCATCCTGCCGAGTTACGCCAACTCGCTCGTGGTCGGTGCTTCGGTGTGCGTGGTCGCAGGCTTGCTCGCCTCGGAAGTGCGCTCAACTAATCGCAATCGCGCTACTGCGTAATCTCGCGGATCTCGGCAGCGACGACGAGCGACATCTCCGTCTGCGGCATTGCCGTCTGCATCGCCATGAGTTTCAGCATGTCGCCTTCCACCTTCACCTTGCCGGTGAGAAAGGCTTCCATCGCCTTCTGCGGATCTTGTTCGACGAAGATCATCCGTGCCGTCGCATAGTCGGTGGTGAGCGTGGCGTCAGCTTTGTCGAGGTGACCAAGATCCATCACCACTTCACCGCTCGAGGTGTCCATGTGGCTGTGCACGACTCCTTCGCCAAACGGCACGCCCGTCACCACCTGGTTGAAACGCACAGTGAAAGTGACGCGCGGAGCATGCTCGCGGTATTTTTCGCGGATTGCCCGAGCAGCGTCCATCCACTCAGGCGAGAGAAAGGGGTACGGCATCGGGGTGGGTGTGTGGCTCGCTGATGGGTGTGGGTTGGCTCGTCGGTCAGTGCTTTGTGAAAAATAAAGTCCGCGTCGCGGCACCGTCACGATAACGGTGCGGCGCTGATTCTTGCTCGGTACATGATCGGTGAAGTTGGTGATGAGGTGTGGAGTCCGCCACGATAGAAGGGTGGCGCGCGTGCTCGTAACCGAAGAAATTGCTGAACGTGGCCTTGAGCGTCTTCGCGCCGCTGGTCACGAAGTCGACGTTCGGCTCGGCTTGAACGGCCCGGATCTCGTCGCCGCCCTGCGTGGTGCGCAAGCGTTGATCGTGCGCAGCGCCACCAACGTCGACGCCAAGGTGTTCGAGTCGGTGTCTGACCTTGTCGTCGTCGGGCGCGCCGGTGTGGGTCTCGACAACGTCGATGTCGAAGCTGCGACGAAGGCTGGCGTCATGGTGGCAAACGCTCCGGAGTCCAACATCGTGTCGGCTGCCGAGCACACCATTGCCTTGTTGCTCTCGATGGCCCGCAACGTTCCGCAGGCGCACGCCGCGCTCGTGAGTGGCCGGTGGGAGCGCAGCAAGTGGGAGGGTGTCGAGTTGGCAGGCAAGACGCTCGGCATCGTCGGTCTCGGTCGCATCGGCAAACTCGTCGCACACCGCGCAATCGGTCTCGGCATGAAAATTGTCGCGTACGACCCATACATCTCCGCTGAGCGAGGCCGCCAGTTGAACGTCGACATGCTCCCGCTTGACCAGTTGGTGGCAACGAGCGACTTTCTCACGGTGCATCTGCCGAAGAACAAAGAAACTCGTGGCCTCATCAACCGTGACGTGCTGTTGAAAGCAAAGCCCGAGCTGCGCGTCATCAACGTGGCACGCGGCGGCATCGTGGTGGAGAGCGACCTCGCCGAAGCATTGCGCGACGGAATCATCGCCGGTGCTGCCCTCGACGTGTTTGAGACTGAACCAATCACCGAGTCGCCGCTCTTCCAATTGCCCAACGTCGTGGTCACGCCTCACCTAGGCGCCAGCACACGCGAGGCGCAAGACAAAGCCGGCGAAGTGATCGCCGACATGGTGCAACTCGCGCTCGCCGGCGACTTCGTGCCGTTCGCGGTCAATGTCAACGCTTCTGAAGCCAACGAGACGCTGAAGCCGTTCATTCCGCTCGCCGAGCGACTCGGAGCGCTGTTCGCTGACATCGTCGGTGCCAAACCAACCGAGCTCGAGGTGGAAGCAAGTGGCGAGATTGGCGCCTACGACACGCGCATCCTTACGTTGGCGGCGCTCAAGGGTTTCCTCGGTCGCAATGCCGGCGAACCCGTCACGTACGTGAACGCACCGACGCTCGCGGAGTCGCGCGGCATCGCCGTGCGCGAGCATCGCAACGACGAGGTGGAGCACCAGGACTACGTCAACCTCGTCACGCTTCGCTCGGGTGCACACAATGTGTCTGGCACGCTCACTGGTCGTCGTCGCGAGGCGCGAATCGTGTTGATTGACGACCACCTGAGCGACGTGCCGCCAGCGAGGTTCATGCTCATCGTGCGCAACGACGACCGACCCGGTGTGATCGGACGGGTGGGCACGCTGCTCGGTGACTTCAGCATCAACATCGACAACATGGACGTGGGCAAGACGGTGAAGGCGGGCAGCGCGATGATGGTGATCGCCACTGCGACACCGACGCCGGCTGAGGTGGTGGAGCGGCTACGTCAGATTGCCGGCATCACCGAAGTGATTACCGTCGGCTGACGTCGTTCAGCGAAAGCGACTCGTTGCGCTCAGCGCGCTGCGTTCAACTCATCGCGCAACGACTTCGCCACGGCGCGCGCGGCCGACGCAAAATCGTCGCCGTCGGATGCGTACAACACTGACCGTGAACTATTGACCACGAGCCCGGTCCCGTCCTTGGTGGCACCGTTGCGCACCACCGTGGCAGCGTCGCCGCCCTGCGCCCCGACGCCGGGCACGAGCAACGGAAGTTCGCCTGCGATCTCGCGCACGCGTCGCAGTTCGTCGGGTTTTGTCGCACCGACAACAAGACCGACTGCGGCGCGCTTCGACCACTCGTTGGCGGCACGTCTGGCGACTGTTTCGTAGAGCGCTTCACCGCTCGCGTCGCGCAAGCCCTGTAACTCGCCCGAGCCAGGGTTCGATGTACGGCAGAGCACGAACACGCCGCGGTCGCTGCGCGAAAAGAACGGCTCGAGTGAATCGGTGCCCAGCCAAGGGTTCACCGTGACCGCATCCGCACCGTAACGGTCGAACGCCTCGCGGGCATACATCTCTGCAGTGTCGCCGATGTCGCCGCGCTTGGCGTCAAGAATCAGCATCACACGCGGATAATTGCTTCGGATTCGCTCGCAGATCTTTTCGAGCGCCTTCTCGGCACCGTGCGCTGCGAAGTAAGCGATCTGCGGTTTGAACGCGCACACCAAGTCGCCGGTCGAGTCGATGATGGTGTCGCAGAAGTACTCGATGGCACCCGACGTTTGACCCACGTGGTCGGGGAACCGCGACGGGTCGGGATCAAGCCCCACGCACAACAACGAGTCCGACGCAGCCCACGCAGCAGCCAGGCGATTGCGGAATGTCACGCGTCAGTCTTCGAGCGTGATGGCGCCAGTGGGGCAGAGGTCGGCGGCTTCTTGCACCACGTCGTAGAGCTCGGGCGAGGGCTGCTCCTGCAGGATGTGCAGGTATCCGTCGTTGCGCACCACGAACACTTCGGGTGCAACCTGAGCGCACGCACCAGTCGAGGCACACAGGTCGAAATTGACTGTGACTTTCACGACAACCTCCGCAAACGACGCTAGTTCAGCAGTCGAACTCACCTAGCCTCAAGCGTCCCCCTATGTTGAAGCGTCTCGGAAGTGCTGCTCACGCGCGTCGTCGAGTGGTCGTAGCTGCATGGCTCGCAGTCATCATCGCGCTCGCTGCGGCCATGGCGACGGTCGGCAACCAATTCTCCACACAGTTCAATTTGCCCGACGTCGAGAGCGCCCAGGGCTTTGACCTGCTCGCCGAGCGTTTCGGAGGCGAAGAAAGCGGCCGCAGCGGCACCCTCGTCGTGCAGGCGGAGTCTGGCTTCACCGATGCGCAGCGCACGACGCTGAACGAGTTCTTTGCTCGTCTTGACGCCCGCGACGACATGCGCGTCGTGAGCCCCTTCACTCCGGGGGGCGCACGTCAGGTGTCGCCGACCGGTGCAATCGCGTTCGCCACCGTCACGTTCCCCGCCGAAATCGACTCAGTCGAGGAGTTCTTGGCGATCTACGACGAGATGAAGGCGATCGAACCCGCCGTCGCCGGCGTGCAGATCGAGTACGGGGGTGAGATCTTCGCCGCCTTCGAGGCACCGACTTCTGAAGTGCTCGGGCTTGCATTCGCCATCGTCATTCTCATCTTTGCCTTCGGGTCGGTGCTCGCGATGGGGCTGCCGATTGGCACCGCCTTCGGCGGCATCGGCGTGGGCGTGCTGGTAGTGACCCTCGCTTCGAACATTTTCACCATCCCCGATGTCGCAACCACCCTCGGCGTGATGATCGGCCTCGGTGTCGGTATCGACTATGCGCTCTTCATCGTCACGCGGTACCGCGAGGCCAGACGTCGTGGCGAGTCATGCGAGGCGGCGACTGCCGAGTCCATCGACACCGCCGGTCGCGCGGTGCTCTTTGCCGGCACCACCGTCGTGATCTCGCTCCTTGGCATGTTGATCATGGGCGTGTCGTTCATGAACGGCCTCGCAATCGGGGCTTCTATCACCGTGCTCTTCACGATGCTGGCCTCGGTCACGTTGCTGCCGGCCCTGCTCGGTTTCGTCGGCGAACGCGTCGAAGTCACTCGCTGGCGCGGCATCGTTTCAGCAGGTCTCGTGGCGGTTTCGCTCGTCGGATACGGATTGAAGCAGTCGGTGCTCTTGTGGGCAGCACCGCTCGCTGCGCTCGTGCTCGTCGCCGGCTCATTCATCCCGGCGTTGCGAAAGACACTCGCACCACGTCGCACGAAGCCGATGCACGAAACCGCCGCCTATCGCTGGAGCCGCGTCGTGCAGCGTCGACCCTGGGTGTCGCTCATCGTTGGCACGGGCGTGTTGCTTGCCATTGCCTTGCCTGTGCTCGACCTGCGACTTGGTTTCGCCGATGAAGGCAATTATCCGAGTGACACCACCACCAAGCGCGCCTACGACCTGCTTGCCGAAGGCTTCGGCCCGGGCTTCAACGGCCCACTGACGCTGGTGGCCGCCATCGACACACCCGAACAACTCGCAGCCGCCCAATCGGTGTCGCAGGCTCTCGCCACAACGCCCGGCGTGGCGTTCGCTTCGCCTGCGGTGCCGAACGACCCGGCGTCTCCGAGTGCCGTGTTGTGGACGCTGTATCCGACCACCGCGCCGCAGTCTGAAGAAGCCGCGGATCTCGTCAGCTCGTTGCGCGACACGGTGCTTCCGCAAGCTGCAGGCGAGAGTGGTCTCGCCGTCAAAGTGACGGGCAGTGTGGCGGTCAACGTCGACTTCAGTGGTTACCTCGCTGATCGTTTGCCGACGTTCTTTGCGGTGGTGCTCGCACTTTCGTTCGTGCTGCTCATGGCGGTGTTCCGCTCGTTGCTCGTGCCGTTGAAGGCCGTGATTATGAACCTTCTCTCCATCGGCTCGGCGTACGGCGCCGTCGTTGCAGTGTTCCAGTGGGGATGGGGTTCGTCGCTCGTCGGCTTAGGCGGCAGCGCACCAATCGACCCATGGTTGCCGGTGATGATGTTCGCCATCGTGTTTGGCTTGTCGATGGACTACGAGGTCTTCTTGCTTTCGCGCGTGAAGGAAGAGTACGACCGCACTGGCGACAACGAACTTGCGGTCGCTGACGGCCTCGCCAACACCGCCCGCGTGATCACCGCTGCAGCGGCAATCATGGTGTTCGTCTTCGGCAGTTTTGTGCTCGAGTCGGAGCGCAGCATCAAGATGTTCGGTTTCGGTCTCGCCGTTGCCGTGTTCCTCGACGCAACCGTCGTGCGCATGCTGCTCGTGCCCGCGACCATGGAACTGCTCGGTGACCGTAACTGGTGGCTGCCGCGCTGGCTCGACCGCTTCTTGCCGAAAATCGACGTGGAAGGTCAGTCGCATGCTGAAAAGAAGCCGAGCGACGACCCTGATTTCGAACTCGAAGTCGAGACCGTGCTCAACGACGACGCTGGCGCTCGAAAGCGCTGAGCACCGCCCGCAACGAAGCAGTAATCGTGCTCGGGTGCACTCCGACACCCCAGCACACCTCGCCTGACTCGTTGGCGCTCTCGATGTAGGCAACAGCAGTTGCTTCTGAGCCCTGGCTGAGGGCGTGTTCGACGTAGTCCTTCACGTCGAACTTCACTCCGAACTCCCGGCGCAACGCCTGCACGAATGCGTCGATCGGACCGTTGCCGTCACCTTGCAGCGTGACACGTTTTCCCTCTACGTCGAGCTGCGCGGTGATGCTCGTGGTGCCGTCGCTCGTACTGCGCATTTCGTGGCTAGAGAGCGAGAAGCGCGGTGCACTCGGCAGGTACTCCTGCTCGAAGGCCTGCCACATCACATCTGGCGCAATCTCGGTGCCGGAATCTTCGGTGATGTGTTGGATGGTGCGCGAGAACTCGATCTGCAGGCGGCGCGGCAGTTCGAAGCCGTGCTCCGTCTTCATCACGTAGGCAACGCCACCCTTACCCGACTGGCTGTTCACGCGGATGACAGCCTCGTAGGTGCGCCCAACGTGCTTGGGGTCAAGCGGCAGGTACGGCACTTCCCACTTCGCGTAGTCGTCGGGCAGTGCGTCGAGACCCTTCTTGATGGCGTCTTGGTGGCTGCCGGAAAATGCCGTGTAGACGAGGTCGCCAGCGTACGGCTGACGCTCTGGCACCGGCAGGCGGTTGCAGTACTCCGCGTCGCGGCGCAGCGCGTCGATGTCGCTCAGATCCAGCATCGGGTCGACTCCGTTCACGAACAAGTTCATCGCCAGGGTGACGACGTCGACGTTGCCGGTGCGCTCGCCGTTGCCAAAGAGCGTGCCTTCGACGCGATCAGCGCCGGCCATCACGCCGAACTCGGCGGCAGCCACCGCGCAGCCACGGTCGTTGTGCGGGTGCAGCGAGAGCACGATGCTGTCGCGCTCCTTGATGGTGCGGCCGAACCATTCGATGACGTCGCCGTACACATTGGGGGAGTAGCACTCGACCGTGGCCGGCAGGTTGAGAATGAGTGGGTTCTGCGGCGTCGGCTTGATCACATCCATCACGGCTTCACAGATCTCGACGGCGAACTCTGGCTCGGCGAGCGTGAAACTCTCCGGCGAGTATTCGTAGCGCACCTTGGTGCCCTTCACGCTCGGCTCGAGCGACCTGCAGAGTTTTGCCGCATTGACCGCGATGTCGACGATGCCCGACTTCTCCAAGCCGAACACCACTCGTCGCTGCAGTGGGTTGACCGAGTTATAGAAGTGCACGATGGCCTGTTTGGCGCCGCGAATGCTCTCGTAGGTTCGCTCGATGAGCTCTTTGCGCGACTGTACGAGCACCTGAATGGTGACGTCGTCGGGGATGAGGTCGTTGTCAATGATGTGGCGCACGAAGTCGAAGTCGGGCTGACTCGCCGACGGGAAGCCGACCTCAATTTCTTTGAAGCCCATTCGCACGAGCGTTTTGAACATCCGCAGCTTGCGCTCGGGGTCCATCGGGTCGATGAGGGCCTGGTTGCCGTCGCGCAGGTCGACCGAGCACCACAGTGGGGCCTTGCGGATCACCTGGTTCGGCCACGTGCGGTCGGTGAGCACGACGGGCACGAACGCCGAGTATTTCTCGAAGGGCATCTTTTTCGGTTGTGTCGGTTGTGGGGCCATGGTGTTGGTCTTTCGGTGGTCGGGATTTTCGGGCAAAGAAAAACCCCCTGGCCTTGTGGGCTCAGAGGGTGTCGGCGGCAGCGAGTATGAGGCTGACGCCGCTAGGTAAGTAGAAGGACGAGGGTTAAAGACGTCATCGCTGACCAGCCTAGCGGCGGGTTCAGCGAGGCGTCGGGGTGAGGAAGTTGGCGAACTGCCACGGATCCGAGCGATCGAGCAGGCGATCGTCGTTGCCGAAACCCGGGAACGGGTCGAAGTGCTCCGACAACGGCGTCCAGTCGGCTGGCGCCGAGTGGATCTCGCCGATGTAGGGACGCGTGGCGTCGAGGAGCTTCTTCCACGGCAGATCGTCGGGGACGCACACGCCCTCGTTCGGGCAGTCGATCAACCACTGCACCGCTGCCACGACCGACCCCGCCACTTGCAAAGTGGTCGCGCTCTGGCCGGGGATGATGCTGCGCGCTTCGTCGATCGAGAGCAACGATCCGGTCCACCAGGACTTGAACGGATGCCCCATCACGAGCACGCCGAGCTCGTCGCGACCGGAGATGATCTCGTCGTTCAAGATGCGCTCGCGAGGCTGCATCTCCCAGTTGCGCATGCGCAACTCGAGCACGCTGTCGATCGCGACGTCGCTTGGGTGATACGCGTAGTGCACGGTTGGTCGGTAGGCATCCGTCCCGTCCGGGTTCTTCACCGTAAGGTGCTTGCACATCGTGTACGACTCCCCGTGGCGGATGATCATGCCGATGTTCTGGCCGCTCGGCACCCAACTGCGCACCCAAGACTCCATGCCTGGTTGGGCGAGGCAGATCTGGTTTCGCGGGCCGTCGTCGTGATGTGAGTGCGCATTCGCAGGCAACCACTTTTCGTGCGTGCCCCAGCCGATCTCGGCTGGCGCGATGCCCTCTTCGTAGAAGCCTTCGACCGACCACGTGTTGCAGAACTCGTTGACTTCCTTCGGTCGATTCGTGATCTGTGTGTCGCGCTCGGCGATGTGGATCACCTTCGTGCCGGTGAGCTGGGCGAGCACGTTGAACTGCTCGGCGGCGAGCGCGTCCTGCAACGAGGTGGTGTTCGCACCACCGAGACCCGAGTTCAGCATCGCCGTCGTGATGTCGACGAGCGCGCGCTTCACGAGGTGGCTGACCATGCCCGGGTTCGCGCCGTGCTCGACGACCGCAGAAGGACCCGAGTTCGATCCCCAGCGCTCGATCATCTTGCGGATCGACTGGTGACGCACGTACAGCGTGCGGTCCTGCGGGGTGGTCGTCTGCATGTCGTGATACGGATCCCACAACTCGACCGAGGTGTTCAAATAGCGCACGCCATGATTGCGGCACCACTCGAGGATCGTCGGGCAGTCGATGTTCCACGCGAGGTCGAGCAGGATGTCGCCGTCACCGACGCGCGCTGAGAGGAATGCGTCCAGATTGTCTTTGGTGACGCGGTCCTGTTCGTAGGTCACGCCCTTGGCAAGGCTGTCGGCAACGCGATGTCGATTGTCACGGAAATCGACGATGTGAATGGACTTCGGGTCGAAGCCGAGGTCACGAATCAGCAGGGGGACAGTGCACTGCGCAACAGAGCCACAGCCGAGCACCAGGGTGCGGCGGGGATGGCGGGCTGTTGCGGAAAAAGTGACGGTCACTTCGATGAAGGTGACGCAACGTCACCCGCATCGGAGAGCAGCATCTCGAGGCACGCCTCGAAGACCGTGCTCGACGGCACGAACAGCTGCTGCCAGTCGTATGGCAGACCCTTGCGGCCCGTGAAGGTGGGCTCGATGTTGGTATGGCGATTCTCCAGGAATGATTCCCCAGACAGAAGATTGTCGGTTGGCATGAGCACCTCCTTAGTTGTCGTAAACACGAATAGCGACCATACAGAAAATGAGCGGAGATGACCACTATTTCGGAGGATTTGTCCGAGGCTCTCCCGAGGCCGCGGCGACGAGGTTGGTAGCGTGAGTGCGCCATGACGACGCCCGACGTGACGACCCCGACGGGTTTTGCCGACCTCGGAGTCCCGGAGCGGATCGACAAGGGTCTGGCGAGCGCCGGATTCGCCGCCCCGTTCGCCATCCAGACCGAGGCGATCCCCGTCGCGATGGCAGGTGAGGACGTCTGCGGACGCGCCCGCACCGGCTCGGGCAAGACGCTTGCCTTCGGCGTGCCGATGATGGCCCGCATCGACGCCCCGGCAGCTCCGGGTAAGCCACACGGCCTCGTGCTCGTGCCCACCCGAGAGCTCGCACTCCAGGTGTCCGAGGTGCTCGGCCCGATCGGCAAGGCCTGCGGCGTGCACGTGCTCGCCGTCTACGGCGGCGCGGATCGACACAAGCAGGTCACCCAAATCGAAAAAGGCGCCGAGATCATCGTCGCGACGCCGCTGCGACTGATCGACCTGATGAAGTCGAGCGAGTGCGACCTGTCTGCGATCCAGTGCGTCGCCATCGACGAGGCCGACCGCATGGCCGACGAGGGCTTCATGCCGCAGGTCGAGTGGATCATGCGTCACGTCACCGCACCACACCAGACGATGTTGTTCTCCGCAACCCTCGATGGCCAGGTCGCCACGCTCGTGAAGCGGTACATGAAGAACCCGAAGGAAGTCTCGATCGACTCACCAACTGACACCGTCGGCACGATGCGCCACTTGTTCCTTGCGGTGCACCACATGGACAAGGACCGTGTCGTGAACGCGATCGCCCAGAGCGCTGGACAAACCGTCGTGTTCTGCGACACCAAGCGCGTCTGCGACAAGGTCGCCGAATCGTTACAGAAGCTCGGCGCGAAGGCTTCCGCACTGCACGGCGATATGGCCCAGGCGGCACGCGAGAAGGCGCTCAGCAAGTTCGCCGCGAACGAGTTGCGCATCCTGGTCGCAACTGATGTCGCTGCCCGCGGGATCGACATCGATGATGTTGCTGCAGTCATCCACTACGTGCCACCACTGGACGTGAAGACGTACCTCCACCGCTCCGGCCGCACCGCACGCGCTGGTCGAGACGGGTGGGCGGTCACGCTCGCCGAATACAACCAGCACACCACGTGTCGCATCATCCAGCGCGGCCTGCGCCTCGAGTTGCAACCTCCGATCGAGGTGTTCTCCAACGACGTGCGCCTGCGGGACTTGAAGTCGTTCCTCGACTCCTGAGGAGTCAGCACCCGTGAGTACTAGCTCGGTCTTCGAACGTCTGAGTCCGTGGATCTTCGTCGCACTGTGGAGCACTGGCTTCGTCGTCGCCCGCTACTCGACGGACAACGCCGATCCGCTGTTGTTCCTCGCCGTGCGCATGGCGCTTGCCGCCACGCTGCTCCTCGCTCTCGCCTCGCTCACGAACGCGCCGAAGATGCCTCGGCAACTCGTTGCTCCGAGTGCACTGGTCGGGTTGTTCATGCACGCGATTTATCTCGGTGGAGTGTTCGTCGCAATCAGCAGGGGATTCCCCTCGGGTCTCGGTGCGCTGATCGCCGGCATCCATCCCGTTGTTACCTCCGTGGCAGGTCGTGTGTTGCTCGGTGAGAAGCTGCGACGGAGTCAGTGGCTCGGCGTCGTGCTCGGTGTCACCGGTGTCGTTGTCGTGGTGATCGACAAGTTGCGCGCTGGGTCGACCGAGGTGACCACGTTCGCGCTCGTGGCGATGATGTGTTCGGTCATCGGCATGTCGACGGGCACGCTCGTCCAACGAGCCAAGGCCCGCTCGATGCCACTCGTGCGGGGGACTGCGGTCCAGTACTTATCGTCGGCGATCGTTCTTGGCATTGCGACGGCATTCTTCGAAGACGGTCGCTTCGAGATGAACACCGAAATGGCACTCGCACTCGCATGGTCGGTGCTCGTGTTGTCGCTTGCAGCGGTGCTCCTCATGATGCTGTTGATCTCGCGACACTCGGCCGCTCGCGTGAGCAGCTTGTTCTTCTTGACGCCCGCGTTGAGTGCGATCGAGTCGGCGATCCTCTTCTCCGAGCGGCTGAGTGCGCTCGCGGTGGTGGCCCTCGTGGTGGCCCTCGTCGGGGTGTGGCTGACGATGCGCACGCCGACCGAACCCGCCTCGCCGGTCGAGTCCTAGACCCCTCAAACCCCACCAGTTTGGGGAAAACTGGGGTCTGAACATAATGTAAAGTTGGTCATATATCAGAGGCCTATCACGGGGGTGGGGACATGGCGTTAGCGACACGGCTCGAGCAGCTCGGCACGGAGACCGCATTTGCGGTGTCCCTCGCAGCTGCCGAATGGGGTGCCAAGGGCAACCGGATCTTCCCGTTCCACCTCGGTGATTTGAACATCGCCACGCCAAAGAACGTCGTCGAGGCGATGGACAAGGCGATCGCTGACGGTAAGACCGGCTACTGCCCGGCCGCAGGTATCCCGCAGTTGCGCGAAGCACTCGCCGAAGACGTCGGTGCGCGCCGTGGGTTGTCGTTCACTCCCGCCAACGTGGTCGTGCAGCCAGGCGGCAAGCCGGTGATCACGAAGTTCATCCAGGCCGTGATGAACCCAGGTGACGAAGTGTTGTATCCGAATCCGGGATACCCGATCTACGAGAGCCAGATCGAATACTTCGGTGGTGTCGCCAAGGCGTATCGCTACCTCCCGTCGTCGACCGGATTCAACATCGACCTCGATCAGGTGAAGTCGTTGATCACGCCAAAGACGAAGGCGATCATCTACAACGATCTGCAGAACCCCATCGGTGCGGAGTCGACCGATGCAGAGCGCGAGGCGATTGCCGAACTCGCGATCAAGCACAACCTGTGGGTGCTCTCGGATGAGGCCTACTTTGAGATGCGCTACTCGGGCAAGAGCAAGTCGATCGCCCAGTTGCCTGGCATGCTCGAGCGCACCGTCATCCTGTACACGTTCTCCAAGAAGTTCGCGATGACCGGCTGGCGCCTCGGCGCTGCCGTTGCCCCGCTGGAAGTCGCCACCATGATCGCCAAGCTGAATACCAACGACGAGTCCTGCACCACGCATTTCGTGCAGTACGGGGGAGTCGAGGCTCTCCGCGGCGACCAGTCGAGCGTGACGACGATGCTCGACACCCTCCGCGAGCGTCGCGACACGGCCGTCAACATGCTGAATGCGATGCCGGGAGTGAACGTGCACTCACCGGAGGCGACCTTCTATCTGTTCCCCGAAGTCACGGGCGCGATGAAGGCCAAGGGCATCGACGATCTCGCGGTGTTCGCCGAAAAAGCGTTGCACGCCACCGGCGTGTCGTTCTGCACGCGTCGCCACTTCGGTCGTCCGCAGCCGGGTGAGGAGCGCCAATACATCCGCTTCGCGTTCTCGGGCATCAGCAACCAAGACATCAAGGAAGGTCTCGAGCTCTTCGGCGAGTGGATCGCCTCCTGATGGCTCGCGTCGTCGTCACTGGCAAGATTCCCCAGGTCGCACTCGAGTCATTGCGCCAGGCGCACGACGTCGTTGCCTGGGAAGAGTCGACCCCGATCTCACGCGCAGAGCTGTTGACGCGCGTCAAGGGCGCTGACGCGCTCGTCACCCTGCTGACCGAGAAAGTCGACGGCGAATTGCTGGACGCCGCTGGTCCACAGTTGAAGAGCGTCTCCAACGTGGCCGTCGGGTACAACAACATCGACGTCCCGGCCTGCACGCAGCGCAACGTGATCGTCACCAACACCCCGGGCGTGTTGACCGATGCGACCGCTGACATCGCGATGGCGCTGATCTTGATGGTCACCCGACGCCTCGCCGAGGGCGAGCGCGTCATTCGCAGCCAGACGCCGTGGCAGTGGGGCATGTTCTACATGCTCGGCTCGGGAATCCAGGGTCGCCAGCTCGGCATCGTCGGCATGGGCCAGATCGGCATCGCCACCGCGCGTCGCGCGAAGGCTTTTGGCATGACGATCGCCTACACCAAGCGCACCCCGCTCGATGCAGCGACGGCCAAGGAACTCGGCGCAACGCACATGGACATGGACCAGTTGCTCGCCACGAGCGACGTCGTCTCGCTGCACTGCCCGTATTCGCCCGAGACCCACCACCTGATCTCGACCGAGCAACTGAAGAAGATGAAGCCGACGGCATTCCTCATCAACACCGCGCGTGGCCCAGTCGTCGACGAAGCGGCGCTCGTGGAGGCGTTGACCTCGTGCACGATCTCGGGTGCAGGACTCGACGTGTTCGAAAAGGAACCCGAAGTGCACGCAGGATTGCTCGGACTCGACAACGCGGTGCTCATCCCGCATCTCGGTTCTGCAACGGTCGAGACGCGCACCGCGATGGCTACTACGGCTGCGAAGAACTGTCTTGCGGTCATGTCCGGCGCCACACCGCCGAACCGCGTCAACTGACCCTCACGCCCTCCGCAACCTGATCGGACCCTTTGCCGTCGACGGGTCGACCACGCGACCTCGTTGGGTGATCACGATCTTTCCCTCGACGACGAGTCGCCGTGCTGCACATCGTGCAGGTTCCATGAGGTCTTCCCACTCATCGCCACCGACCTGACGCGCAGCTTCTGAAGGACAGATCGTCGCGCCACCTG
>JBMTYA010000003.1:0-28163 GCA_049454015.1 Ilumatobacteraceae bacterium
TCGTCGCCGCAAACGTCGCACGAGGGTGCGGGTCGCGAAAGCGGCCCGCACCCTTCGTCGTTCATGGTGCGAGAATCAGTGCATGACTGAACTGCGCGAACACTGGCAGGCGGCATACACGTCCAAATCCGCCGAACAGCGTTCATGGTCGGACCAGGCAGACACTTCGTTCGGCTTGGTTCACAAGCACGCTCCAAATCCGAACTTGAGCATCGTCGACGTCGGTGGCGGAGCATCACCGTTGGCGGTGAAGCTCATCACGGCCGGCTACAACGACGTCACAGTCGTGGATATTTCGCAGCAGGCACTTGATGAAGCGCGCACGGGTGGTGAGGCGACCGGTGTCGGTACGGCCATCGAACACGTGAAGTGGGTCTGTACCGATGTTCGCACCTGGCAGCCGAATTGCACGTACGACGTGTGGCACGACCGCGCCGTGCTGCATTTTCTTGTCGATGAAGCAGAACGTGTCGCGTATTCGCGTTTGGCTGCTACTTCAATGAGACCAAGCGGCATTCTGATCGTTGCGACGTTCTCAGAAGATGGGCCAGAGGCGTGCTCAGGCCTTCCGGTCCGCCGTTCGACTCACGATGAGCTGCTATTGCTCTTTGGGTCGTCGTTCACGGAGATCGAACGTTTTCGCGAAGAACATCACACTCCCTGGGGAAGTGTGCAGCCCTTCAACTGGTCGGTGTTTCGCCGTAGCTAGGCGAGCAGGCGCATGGAGCGCCGCCGTGCTTCAGCCGACGTAGTGCTTGTCGGCGATGTTCAGTGCTTCGTCCAAGATGGCGATGCCGGCACGAATGTCAGCTTCGCTCGTCGTGCACGGCGGCACCACGTGGATGCGGTTGAAGTGCGTGAACGGCCACAGACCTTGCTGCTTGCAGAAGGCGACGATTTCTGCCATCGGCTTGGCATCGGCACCTGCGGCGTTGAAGGGCACATAGGGCTGACGAGTCTCGCGGTTGCGAACCAGTTCAATAGCCCAGAACATGCCCAGACCGCGCACGTCGCCCACGGACGGATGCTTGTCCTTCAGGCGATCGAGTTCGGGGGCGATCACGTTCTCTGCCATCTTGCGCACGTGCTCGAGAATCTTCTCTTCTTTGAAGATGTTGATTGACGCCACCGCTGCAGCGCAGGCCAGTGGGTGGCCCATGTACGTGAGACCACCCGGATAGACGCGCTCTTTGAATGTGTCGGCGATCTTTTGGCTAATGACCACGCCGCCAAGAGGCACGTAACCCGAATTGACGCCCTTAGCAAAACAGATGAGGTCGGGGGTGACGTGCCACTTGTTCACGGCGAACCACTCGCCGCAGCGGCCGAAACCCGCCATCACTTCGTCGCACATCATGACGATGCCGTACTTGGTGCACAGGTCGCGCACGCCCTGCAAGTAACCCTCGGGTGGAACCAGGATGCCATTCGTGCCGACGACGGTCTCGAGACCGATCATCGCAACGGTGTGCGGGCCTTCGACCATCAGCACGTCTTCGAGGTGCTGCAGTGCGCGCTCGCACTCTTCTTTTTCGTTCGAGGAGTGAAACGCCGAGCGGTACGCGTACGGACCCCAGAACTTGACGGCACCTGATGCGCCGGTTTCATTTGGCCAGCGGCGCGGGTCGCCGGTGAGGGCGATGGCACCAGAAGTAGAGCCGTGATACGAGCGATACATCGTGAGCACTTTGTGGCGCCCCGTGTGCAACTTGGCGAGACGCACGGCGTTTTCTGCCGCTTCGGCGCCACCGTTGGTGAAGAACACCATGTTGAGATCGCCTGGTGCCACTTCGGCGATGAGCCGCGCGGCTTCGGAGCGCATGTCGTTGGCGTGGAACGGGGCAATGGTGCACATCTTTGCGGCGTAGTCCTGGATGGCCTTCACGAGCTTGGGGTGCTGGTGGCCGATGTTGACGTTCACCAACTGGCTGGAGAAGTCGAGGAACTTCTTGCCGTTCGAATCCCAGAAGTATGAGCCCTCGGCGCGTACGACATCGACCGGGTCGATTAGTCCTTGTGCCGACCACGAGTGAAACACATGCTTGCGGTCGTCGAGGTATGCCTTCGTCTTCTCGTTTGCCATACGACGAGCCTAGTTACGGGTGCAGTCCGCGCAGTTGGTGAGCGTCGGCCAGTGCCTTGACGCCGAGCACGGACGCCGCTTTGCGATAGTTGAGGTCGTTCTCCGTGGAGAACGCGTGTAGTCGCTTGAAGACTGCGCGCATCGTATTGACGACCGACGCGTTGACCTCGTCTTCGTCCCACTGCAAGTGGGCGTAGTTCTGGCATTGCTCGAGGTACGAGCAGGTGACACCGCCGGCGTTCGCGTAGATGTCGGGCACGACAATGACAGCCCGGTCATTGAGCACCTCGTCGGCCGCGGGGGTGAGCGGGCCGTTGGCACCTTCGATCACGTACTTCGCGGTGAGGCTGACTGCTTCGTCTTTGTCGATGGCTCCGCCGAGCGCACAAGGCATGGCAATGTCGGAGGGCAGCGCAAATACCTTGGTCGAACTCTCCACGCCGCGCGCGATGACCTCGCCGACTCCGGCGTCGACGACACTGCCGACGCCGTTCTGGGTGGCACGCACGAGCGCCTGCACGTCGAGACCCTTCTCGCTCGCGACAACACCACCAACGTCGGACACCCCGACGATCTTGGCGCCCCAGCCAGCGGCGAGACGTGCTGCCCACATGCCGACGTTTCCGAAACCTTGGATGACGATTCGCTTGCCTTCGAGCGATGTGCCATTCGCCTGGCACACGAGCGAGGCTGCTTCGACCACACCGCGACCTGTCGCAGAGTCACGGCCGAGCGAACCACCAAGTGCGAGCGGCTTGCCGGTGACGACGCCGGGCACTGCGTGCCCGATGCCGATGGAGTACTGGTCCATCACCCACGCCATGACTTGGGAGTTGGTGCCGACATCGGGGGCCGGCACGTCTTTGTCGGGGCCGAGAAAGGCGAAGATCTCCGACACATAGCGGCGCGTGACGCGTTCGAGTTCGCGCGGACTGAGCAGCTTGGGGTCGACCGCGACACCGCCTTTGGCGCCACCGAGCGGCAGGTTCATGAGTGCGGTCTTCAATGACATGGCAACGGCCAGCGAGACGGTCTCGTCGCGATTCACCGAGGAGTGATATCGGATGCCGCCCTTGGCGGGCCCGCGGGTGATGTTGTGCTGCACCCTCCAGCCAGTGAACCGGATCCGCGTTCCGTCGTCTCGCCGGATGGGAATCGAGACCTCGAGTACGCGCCGCGGGGCGATCAGCGTCTCGATGACGCCGTCTTCGAGCTTGAGCCAGCGACCAGCTTCGCGCATCCGGAACTCAATGGATTCCAATGACTTGTCGTGAGACGGGTCGGTTGAGCTCATCGGGGTGACTCGGCGACGTCGTTGTCGCCTTGACGAAATGTTAGGCGATGCAAAGAAAACATTGCGGAAACACATACCTCACAGCCAAGAAACCTGCGTCTTCTACGGTGTGCGACAGCAGAGCCAGCGTCGTCTCCGCGATCACAAGCACACCGCTCGTCGTACGAGCTCAATGATCAGGAGGACACGTTGAAATCCATCGTTCGAATCTCGAGTCGGGCCACGTTGCTCGCCGCGGTAGCGACAGGTCTACTACCTGCCGTCGCACGTGCTGCCGAGGATGCGCCACCATCACTTGAAGACCTGCAATCGCTCGTACCTGGCCTGCAGGTCACGCTTGACAACGTGTTCATCCTGGTGGCGACAGCATTGGTCATCTTCATGCATGCGGGTTTCGTGCTCGTCGAAGCAGGCCTCACCCGCGCCAAGAACGCCGGCAACATCGTGATGAAGAACTTCATCAATGTGGCCATTGGCATCGTCGCGTTTTACCTGGTGGGTTACGCGATTGCCTTCGGTGGAGCCATGGACGGAGTCGGCGCCTACATCGGTGGTGGAGGCTGGCTGATCGGAGACGGTGCGTTCGCCTACGGCAACTTAACTCCTTTCACGTTCTTCATCTTCCAGGCCGCGTTTGCCGCTACAGCAGCGACAATCGTGTCTGGTGCGATGGCCGAGCGGACGAAGTTCATCGGTTACGTGGCATACGCACTTGTCATGACTGCCATCATCTATCCGATCGTGGTTCGCTGGCAGTGGGGTGGCGGCTGGTTGTACCAGTTGTCGACACCGTTTCACGACTTCGCCGGCTCGACCATCGTCCACATGTGTGGTGGTGTGGCCGCCTTTGTAGCAGCCCGCGCACTCGGACCACGATTGGGTCGCTATGGAGCTGACGGAAAACCTCGAGCAATTCCGGGACACTCGATTCCGTTCGCGATCGTTGGATGCTTCATCCTCTTCGTCGGGTGGTTTGGCTTCAACGGCGGCTCATGGCTCGGCGCCGACCCAATCGTTGGAAGAATCGCAGCAACCACACTCATTGCTGCGGGCGCGGGTGCAGTAGTTGCAGCACTTATCACCAAGATGCAGAGCGGAAAGACTGATGTGGCAATGACCGGCAATGGCCTCTTGGCAGGTCTTGTCGGCATCACTGCAGGGTGCTTTGCGGTGACAACTGTCGGATCACTCATCATCGGAGCTGTGAGCGGTGCCATCGTCGTGTTCGCTGTCGCATTTTTCGACAAGATGAAGGTCGACGATCCAGTCGGCGCAATCTCTGTGCACGGTGTGTGCGGAGCCTTCGGCACCATCGCTGTGGGCCTCTTCTCGAATGAGTCCGTTGATGGCGTGGTGCAGAAGGGCTTGTTCTACGGAGGCGGAGCCGATCAGCTCATCAGCCAGATCATCGGTGTCGTCGCCGTGGCAGTCTTCGTCTACGTCATCTCAACTGTGCTATTTGCAGTCATCAAGGCCACGGTTGGGTTGCGTGTCTCTGAGCAAGAAGAGCGCGAGGGTCTCGATGTGCATGAGCATGGATCCCCTGGCTACGGCAGCGACCGAGCAATGGCCTAATCCCGGAACATCAAAGAAGACAGGAGCACAACATGAAACTCATCACTGCAATCATCAAGCCGTTCAAGTTGGACGACGTGAAGGACGCACTCAAAGCGGCCAACGTCACCGGTATTACCGTCACCGAGGTGCGCGGATTCGGTCGTCAAGGCGGGCACGTTGAGACGTACCGCGGCGCCGAATACAAGGTAGACCTCATCCCGAAAGTACGACTCGAGATGGTCGTCGAAGACGCGGTAGCTGACCGAGTTGTCGAAGTGATCGTGAAGAGCGCGGGAACCGGAAAAATCGGCGACGGCAAGGTGTGGATCACCGACGTGTCGCGCGTCGTGCGCATCCGCACCGGGGAAGAAGGCCGAGACGCGATTTAGCGTCGAGGCCAGGGGTTGCGTCGAGACGCGATTTAGCGTCGAGGCCAGGCGTTGCGTCGAGACGCGATTTAGCGTCGAGCGCTAGCGCTTGCGGCGTTCTTTGCGCGCCGCCCGCTTGGCTTCTTGCGCTGTCTGGTCGCGCACCAGAGCAGCGGCAGTCGCAGCACTTGTCGGAATCTTGAAGCGGTCGTCTTCGTTCACGAGGCGGCGAAAGCCACCGAGCGCCACCGAATACTGCACCGCCATGAGACGCACGGCGTCGAGACCGAACTTCTCGATTGCGGCGGGAATCAGTGACTGCAAGTCGTCGAATGACGGGTCGTCGCTCGCCTCGCCAAGCGTGTCGACGAAAAACCCGGTGCACGGCTCAGACAAGAGCACACCGGCGTCGATCACCGACTTGCGCGCGACCATGCCCTTTCGAATCGATTCAGCGAGCGTGGCCGCGTCGTCGTAGGCGCCACGGCGCAAACCGACGGCGCGCGCGAAAGGGTCGCGCAACGCTTCGGGCAGCGCCTGTGCCAGAGCAGTGAGCGATTCGTCGCTCACGCTGCCGAAGACGGCAACGTAGCGACGTTCAACGATGATCTGGTCTCGGGCAAGGTTCATGGGCACGATCAGTTTCCTGTTCGCGAGTTAAAGGGAAGCGGAGCGTTGCCCCGCGTCACGTCAGCCGATGACTTTTACTTTGTGCGCTTCGACACCCTTGCGACCCTGGCCGAGTTCGAACTCGACCTGCTGGCCCGCGAGGAGGGTGCGGCGCCCGGTGCCTTCGATGTTGGAGAAGTGAACGAACACATCCTGCTCGCCCTCGCGAGAGATGAATCCGAAACCCTTCTCGTCATTGAAGAACTTGACGGTACCGGTTGGCATGATTACTCATTTCTTTGCTTGTCATGACTCACCGAGTGGTGTGTCAAGGGTTCACACTACCGACCGTCGTGCGGATTCACGAATCGTGCTCATAGGTAGTGGCTCTCCGGCTAGTCACCAGCACGCTTCCTCATTGCCGCACGACTGCCTGCAACTCCCGGATACGCAACGAATGGGTTGCACCGATCCGAACGTCGGGGAGCGTCCCAGAAGCGCCGATGTTCGTCTTCCACGTGATCTCCCACACGACATCAAGCCGCGCGCGGTAGACGCCGTCGCTGCGCACACTCGAAGGAACGGGATACTCGTACTGGCACTCGGTCTCGACGAAGCTCGGCAAGAAAGATGACCACGGCAACCCTGGTCCTTCGCACTCCACGGTGTCGCCGATGCCATCGCCCGGTGAGAACTCGAGGGTCTCGGGTGTAGCCGTCGTCGTAACCGTGAGGATGCCGCGAGGCGTGGGCACACGTGCGGTGACGGACACGGGCTTCCATAGCAGCGGATTCACCCAGAACCAGGTCGGTGTCTTCACCACGCCACGATGCGGTAGCGGTGAAAAGTTTTCGGTGAGCATCGGGATAAGTTCGCGCACCACACTGCGCGACGACTCGGCGATGTGTTCCGTGCTCACGTCGGGCAGCCAGACGAAGTTCGAATCGCCGTCAACCTCGCAGATGTAGAGCGACCAGGTGAGCCCCTGCCACTCGCGCGTGATGACCGCGGGGCTGACGCCTTGTTCATGGATGGTCACGGGGCGAACCCACGAGCATCGCTCGTATGAGCTGTACGACTCATACGATACGCCCGCAAAGATATGGTCACCGTCGACGCCTGCATCAGTGGCGTGAGTCGGTGTTGGCCGCATATGAATTGCAGCAAAGGTGAGAGAAAGAACAACACACATCACGCGCCAGTTCAGAGCTCTCGTCGGATGGCTGACTATGCGACTCAGGTTGTGCTGTTGTTTCATGGCGTGCAGAACCGCGCGATGGGCGAGCGACGCTCGATGCGTCGCGACCATAAGCCCCACGACTCGCCGGTGCGGGCGAGTGTCCACTCGACGCGCCTGGTCCACACTGTGGTGTCAAAGATGATGTCACCGAACTCGGTGTCGGCCATGCTCGTGTCAAAGAAGATGCGAGTGTCGTACTCGCATGACACCAGCCGTGCGCGGTCGTTGCTCGGGAGCGACACCGACTCGACGTTCCACTGCAGGCGGCCTTCGTCGGGCTTGGTGCGAATCTTCTCGGTGACGTAGAAGTTCAACGACTCGGTGAGACGTTGTCGCTCTGGCGAATTTGACACGGTCAGTCGCGCAACCTCGCAGCGTCCGGGACGATGAAAGCAGTCAATCCACCCCGCCATGAGACGGGTGAACGCAGACTCGACGCCCGACTGTGTCGCCGGGTCGACGGCGGCGCCTTGCCCACCATCGCCTTCACCACTCTCGGCGAACTCGTTGCCGGTGAGTGCGCTGTCATCCAGCGCACCGCCTTGATTGTCATTAATCGCGGTGCCTGGAGGTTGATCTGCGAGCGCGGATTCCACCGGCGTGGCAGTATCAAAAACGAGCGGGCTCGATGACGCACAGCTCGAGGCAAACAGGGCGAAGGAAACGGCGAAAAGACCTCGCCGCAACGCACGAGACATTGGTGGCTCCTTGTCGGAATGGGTGGCTGATAATCGGCCCTGCTCGGCACCGACTTGGAACCTGACAGGACTTTGTCAGGTGTGTGCACGTACGTGCGTAATCGTGCGTAGAAAATCGGTCGGTAGCCTTCCTAAACCCCTAAAACGTCCGAATCATCCCCCAAAATGACCGAACACCCCGATCTTCCCGCTGAACAAGCGCACATCGATCGCGCCTACGAGAGCCTTGAACTCATTCGACAACAGGCCCTCGGCATTCGCAAACTGACGACCGGCCAGACTGGCGGCACCTTCCAGGAGCGCTACGAGCGCAACTATTTCGACGAGAAGTTGGTGCAGATGCTCAACGACCTCGACATCGGCGACTCTGCCCTCGTGTTTGGTCGCATCGACCGCACCCCCGACGGCGGGGGCGAAGCCGAACCCTTCCATATCGGGCGTCTCGCCGTGCCCGACAAAGACAACAACCAGATTGTGGTCGACTGGCGCGCGCAGATTGCCGAAGCCTTCTATCGCGCCACCGGCCGCGACCCGATGCAACTCGTGCGGCGACGCCATTTTCTCATCGACAACCGGCGACTGAAGGCGATCGAAGACGAACTTTTCGGTGAGAACCACCTGGGCATCGGTAAAGACGACGGCCTCGAGGAGCCGAAGCTGCGTGGTCACAGCACGTTGCTCGCTACGTTGCGCAAGGGTCGAAGCGGACAACTCGGCGACATCGTCGCCACTATCCAGGCCGAGCAAGACGTCATCATCCGCGCACCGAACAAGGGCGTGCTCGTCGTGCAAGGCGGGCCAGGAACCGGCAAGACAGTGGTCGCCCTGCATCGCGCGGCATACCTTCTCTATACGCACCAGTTTCCGCTGGCGGCCCAGGGTGTGCTCGTTGTCGGGCCCAACCGTGTCTTCTTGCGCTACATCGAACGCGTGTTGCCGTCGCTCGGCGAGTCGGGTGTGCGCGAAGTGGTGCTTTCTGACCTGGTGAAAGGTGTTCGCTTCGGTGCAGTCGACAGTGCGCTTGCTCGACGAGTGAAGGGTGACTTGCGCATGGCCGAGTTGTTGAAGCGGGCCATTGCACAGCGACAGCGCACAATCTCCTCAGACTTTGAGTTGCCCTTCGGTGGCAGTGTGCTTCGCGTTCGCCCCAAAAACGTGCTGCGTGTGGTGCGCGAGGCTCGCAAGCGCACCAAACGGCACAACGAGTTGTGTCGAGCAGTCGAGGGTGAGCTCGTGTCGATGCTGATGCCGAGCATGCGCGACCAGGAGTACACGCTCGCCACGGCGCGAGCGCGCCTGCGCGAGTTCGAGCAGTTCCGCGCATTGATGTTCACCATCTGGCCGTCGCTTGCGCCACAAGAACTGCTGCACGACTTGTTTGGCTCGAAGGCCCTTCTGCGCTCTGCCGGACGCGACCTCTTCACCGAAGAGGAAATCGCGTCTCTGTACCGCCCGCGCGCCGAGTCGCTCGCTCAAGCGCGCTTCAGTGACGCCGACGCTGCGTTGCTCGACGAAGCCCGCCATCTGCTCGGCCCCAAGCCGCGCAAAGGGGGAGTACTCGAAGAAGCCGACGAAATCGAGACCTACGGTCACATCATCGTCGACGAAGTGCAAGACCTCACGCCGATGCAACTACGCATGGTCGCCCGTCGTTCGCTGAACGGCGCAATGACGGTGGTCGGTGACATCGCGCAGGCAACCGGGCCGTTTGCACCGTCGGATTGGCGCGACGTGCTGAATCTTCTGCCGAAAGATCGCGACGCGAAGGTTGCCGAACTCTCAGTCGGCTACCGAATACCGCGCCAAATCATGGAGTTCGCCGGGCGCCTCCTCGCCACTGCGGCACCGGGGCAGACTCCGCCCACGGCCGTGCGCGAAGGCGACCACGACCCGCGCATCGTGAAGGTGCCCAAGACGCAGATCGCAAAGACCGTCGCACAAGAAGCTCGTGACATGGTTGCTTCACTCGCCGACGGTCGAGTCGGGATCGTGTGCCCGGACGACATGGTCGACCTTGTTGCGTCAGCGCTCGACGACGCTTCGCTCGCGTACGGTCGGGCAGGTTCGCGTGGCCTCGACGCGACGCTCACGATCGTGCCCGTCAGCGTGGTGAAGGGTCTCGAGATGGACGGTGTGATCGTCGTCGAGCCAACTGCGATGTACGAATCGCCCGATGTTGGCCCGCGTGGCGTGTACGTCGCTCTCACTCGCTCGACGCAGCAACTGGTGGTGGTGCACTCTGCCGAACTGCCAAGAGAGCTTCGCGACTAAAACGTAAAACTCAGCAGCAATTGTTTGCTGCTACTGGTCGAGCGAGACGACCGCCAAGCGGAAGAACGAAAGAGCCTTGCTCGCATCTGCCGGCCTGTTGCGCTCAACGGCGCTGCGCGCGAGCCCCACTACACGGCGCAGGTCGTAGGTGATCTGGTCGGCGAGTTCACCGAACTGGGCAACGATCAACGGCTCGGCGTATGACCATGCTTCGTTGATGCGGTCGAGGTGTGAGCGTGCGGCCGACTTGTTGCTCTCGAACACTGCTTGGCTCAGAGCGCTGATTTCCACCTGCATCACGGTGACGAGTTGCTCGAGATCGGCACCAGCGAGCGACTCAGCCTGAGTGGTCGCGGTTTCTTGCACAACGGTGGTGGCTTTGGTGTCGATTACCTCGGTTGCGCAACCCGTCGCAAAGGTGGCGAGACCGGTTACCAATACGACGCTGCAGGCGCGCGCGAAGCGAGGCATGGCGGACTAGAGCGTGACGAGCAGTCGGCCGCTTACATAGGGCGACAACGTGACGGTTCGATCGGTCGCACCGTGCACGGTGATGTTTACTGCGTCACCTTTGCGCCCTGCCAGCGTGCACTCGCGACCGGGGAACATTTGATACGACTCCAATTCGGCGAGGGCGCCGTCGCGCTCTTCAACGTCTTCGGGGATGCGCACGAGCGTGAAGCGGCTTCCGATCGCGATGTTCTCGAGCGTCGTAGCCATCACGTTGCTTGGGGACGTGCCGGGAATCGGGTTGCCATGTGGGCACGTCGCCGGGTTGCCGAGTAGTCGGTTGAGACCGTCCTCCACCTCGTCGCTGATGATGTGCTCCCATTTGCAGGCCTCGTGGTGCGCAGTCGACCACGACAAGCCGATCACATCGGTGAGAAAGCGCTCCGCCAACCGGTGCCGTCGCACGATGCGAGTAGCGAGTTCTTCGCCGGCGGGGGCGAGCTGGAGATTCGTCGCCGTCACGCGCACCAGCCCTGCGGCCTCCATGCGCTTCACCATCTCCGACACCGACGCACGTGAGACATCGAGCCGTTCCGCCAAGCGCGCCTGAATGATTTCGGCGTTGTCTTCGCGCATCTCGTAGATGCATTCGCAGTATTCCTCGAACGCCGGATGATGCTCACCAGCGGTAGGCATGGCGCTCAGCGTACCCATCGGCACACCGAGTAGGTACTCTTCGGCGGTGGCCAACGACGCAGTTCTCGAAGGGTTTTCGTCACCCGTTCGAGCGTGGTTCACCTCGTCATTCCCTGCCGCCACCGACGCGCAGTCCCGCGGTTTTGCCGAGATCCTCACAGGCAATCACACGCTGATTTCTGCTCCCACCGGCAGCGGCAAGACGCTGGCGGCGTTTCTTGTCGCCATCGACCGCCTCGTCACGCTCGACGCAGAGAGCGTGTCCACCACCCGCGTGCTGTACGTGTCGCCGCTTCGTGCGCTCGCTTTCGACGTAGAGAAAAATCTCCGTGCACCAATCGTCGGCATCAGGCATGCAGCGGAGCGACTAGGTGCAAGTTTTCGCGAGCCACTTGTTGCGATGCGCACCGGCGATACGAGCGCTCGCGACCGTCAGCGCATGTTGCGCAATCCGCCCGACATTCTCATCACTACGCCAGAGAGCCTCTATCTAATGCTCACCTCGTCGGCGCGTAGCACGCTCGCGAATGTCGACACCGTGATCATCGACGAGATTCACGCAGTAGCCGCCACCAAGCGCGGCGCACATCTTGCTCTTTCACTCGAGCGGCTCGAAGAACTCACCGCCAAGCCGCCACAGCGCATCGGACTCTCCGCTACGCAGCGTCCGCTCGAAGAGGTAGCCCGATTCCTCGGTGGTTATCGCGACGGCACTCCGCGACCAGTGGCAATCGTCGACGCAGGCGCTCGCAAGACACTCGAGGTCGAAGTGGTCGTGCCTGTTGAAGACATGGGGGAGTTGGGCAAAGTCACCCACGAGTTGCGAAGTGGCCCAGCAACCGCAGCAGGTGTGGAGCGTCGCACCAGCATTTGGCCGAGCATCGCGCCGCGCATTCTCGAGTTGGTGCAACAACACCGCAGCACAATCATTTTCTGCAACGCGCGACGTGGTGCTGAGCGTCTCGCTGCGCAACTCAACGAGTTGGCAGCCGACCTCGGGCTGAGCGGCACAGTGAACGGCACGGTGAATGGTGCGAGCGATGCCGACGGCGCTAGCGCGACCGGCGACTTCGTGAAAGCGCACCACGGCTCGCTCGCCCGCGAGCAACGCATCATCATTGAAGATCAGTTGAAGCGAGGCCAACTACGTGCCATAGTGGCAACGAGCAGTCTTGAACTCGGCATCGACATGGGTGCCGTCGACCTCGTCATCCAAGTGGAGTCTCCTGGTGCGGTGAGTCGCGGTCTGCAGCGCATCGGTCGCGCAGGTCACGCAGTCGGTTCACCGAGCCGCGGCAAGGTGTTCCCCAAGCATCGGCACGACCTGCTCGAGGTGGCCGTCGTCGCGCAGCGCATGCTCGATGCAGAAATTGAGACCACTCGCTATCTGCGCAATCCACTTGACGTGCTCGCACAGCACATCGTGGCGCACGTATCGATGCACCCTGACGTAAGCGTCTCTGCACTCACCGCGATGATCAAACGTTGCGCGAACTTCGCCGAACTCTCCGACGAAGTTCGAAACAGCGTGCTCGACTTGTTGGCTGGTCGGTACCCGAGCGAAGAGTTCCGCGACCTGAAGCCGCGCATCGTGTGGGACCGCATCGCCGACACTCTGCGGGCACGCGATGGGGCACAGCGCCTGGCTGTCACCAACGGCGGCACCATCCCTGATCGTGGTCTCTTTGGTGTGTTTCTGCCCGACGGCACACGCGTCGGCGAACTTGATGAAGAGATGGTCTACGAGACGAGGCCAGGGGAGACGTTCATTCTCGGAGCCTCCACCTGGCGTATAGAAGACGTGTCGTTCGACCGTGTCATCGTGAACCCCGCACCCGGTGAGCCCGGCAAGATGCCGTATTGGCACGGCGATCGACTTGGTCGACCGCTGGAGCTGGGTCGTGCAGTCGGTGAGTTCTTGCGCAACATTCGCGAGCAGCAAGTGAAATCTGCCGACCAAGCGCAAGCCACGCTCGAGTCGCAGCACTGCCTTGATGCGCTCGCTGCTCGCAACCTGCTGTCGTATGTCGAAGAGCAAGTTGAGGCAACCGGCACGCTGCCCGACGACCGCACGATCGTGATCGAGAGATTCCGTGACGAGATCGGTGACTGGCGCATTTGCATTCACTCACCGTTCGGCACGCCCGTACACGCGCCGTGGGCAATTGCACTCGAGAACCGCTTGCTTGAACGACTCGGCATCCCAGTCGAGACGATGTATGGCGACGACGGCATCGTCTTGCGACTGCCCGAGGCAATTGATCGCATCCCCACCGAAGAACTCTTGATCGACCCCGACGAGTTGATGGAGACCCTCGTTGCTGCCGTGCCGCAGACCTCGCTCTTTGCTGCGCGCTTCCGAGAGTGTTCTGCACGAGCGTTGCTCCTGCCGCGTCGACGCCCCGATCAGCGCACGCCGCTTTGGCAGCAACGTCAACGCGCCGCCGACCTGCTTGCCGTTGCAGCGAAGTATCCGACGTTTCCGATGTTGCTCGAAACGAGCCGCGAGTGCTTGCAAGACGTGTTCGACGTGCCGGCATTGCGCGACGTGCTCACGAGACTGCGTTCTCGCGCGATACGCCTTGTCACCGTCGACACACCGAAGGCGTCGCCGTTCGCACAGAGTCTGCTCTTCAACTGGATTGCTGCATATATGTACGAAGGCGACGCCCCGCTCGCCGAGCGTCGTGCGGCTGCACTCGCGCTCGATCGCGACCTTCTCGACGACCTGCTCGGTTCGGAAGAGTTGCGCGAGTTGCTCGATGGTGACGTGCTCATCGATGTTGAACTGGAGTTGCAGCACGTGGCTGAGTCGCGACGTGCACGCTCGGCCGACGAAGTGCACGACGTGCTGCGCCGCGTAGGCGACCTCACGCTGACTGACTTGGCGTTGCGCGTCGACGGTGATGCCGCCAGGTTCGTCGAGATGCTGGTGGGCGAGCGCCGGGCCATCGAACTCTCCGTGGCAGGCGAACGACGATTCGTCGCCGCAGAAGACGCCGGGCGCTACCGCGATGCACTCGGATGCGCGCTGCCGCTCGGTTTGCCCCAGGCATATACCGATCCGGTCGACGCACCACTGCTCGAACTCGTTGCTCGCTTCGCGCGCACCCATGCGCCGTTCGTCGTGCGCGACGTCGCGTCGCGATACGGCATCAGCTTTGATCGAGTGGCGGTCGTGCTGGCGCAACTCGAGGCAGCGCATCGCGTGGTGCGCGGGGAGTTCCGCCCGTTTGGCACCGAGCGCGAGTGGTGTGACGTCGAAGTACTTCGCCTCGTGCGGCGGCGATCTCTGGCCAAGCTACGAAAAGAAGTCGAGCCTGTCGACCAGCACACTTTCGCTCGCTTTCTCACCGAGTGGCACGGCATCGATGCAGCGACCCATGGCGCTGAAGCCCTGACGGAGGCGCTGTCGTCGCTCTCTGGTTCGGCACTCGTTGCGTCGACGCTCGAAACCGACTTGCTCCCACAACGCGTGCGCGGGTATCGGGCGTCACTGCTTGATGACTTGTGCACCAGTGGAGAAGTGGTGTGGATCGGTGCCGGTGCGCTTGGCGGCAATGACGGACGAATTCGTCTGTTCTTTGCCGACCAACTTGCGTCGCTCTTACCGGCACTCGAGTCAGCCGAGTCACCGCAGGGCAGCGTGCACGACCAGATTCGCGCTGCTCTTGCCGAGCGCGGTGCAAGTTTCTGGGGTCAGTTGCGCACCGCCGTGCGCGGGGCGACCGATGCCGAACTGCTTGCCGCTCTGTGGGACTTGGTGTGGTCGGGCGAAGTAACCAATGACTCGCTCACGCCGTTGCGCGCGGTATTGCACGGTGCACGAAGTGGCAAAAGCGCACGACCGGCGGCTGCACCGAGTGCGCGTCGCGCTGCTGCACGCCTCGTGCGACCCCGACACGTGAGAAACGGCGCAAGCTCGCGGGTCGGGCCGCCTGCAGCGCAGGGTCGCTGGAGCCTCGTTTCGCAACTCGTCGATCGTGCCGCGAGCCAGACCGAGTCAGTGCACGCCCTTGCCCTTCAGTTGCTCGAACGCCACGGTGTGCTGACGCGTGAGGCAGTGCTTGCCGAGGGGGTGCGCGGTGGTTTTGCCGGTGTGTACGGAGTGTTGAAGGCCCTCGAAGAACGCGGCACCGTGCGTCGTGGATATTTCGTTGACGGCCTCGGGGCTGCACAGTTCGCTGTGCCGGGCGCGATTGACCGCCTCCGTGCGTGCAAAGAACCTGCGCTCGGCGCAGACGACGAACCGCTCGATGTTGCCGTGCTCGCTGCAACCGATCCTGCCCAGCCGTTTGGCGCCACCATCGACTGGCCGCAGACCGCGGGCCGCCCGACCCGCAGCGCCGGTGCTATCTGTGTAATCTCGCGCGGACATCTACTCGGGTGGTACGACGTTCGCAGCCATCATCTCGTCACGTTTGCCCGCACGCTCGAACCAGCGTCGTTCGCCGCTCTGGCCGAGGCGTTGCGCAACTTGGTGAAAGACGGACGAGCCAAGTCAGTCGAGGTTCGCAAAATCAACGGCACTGCCCACGATGAGAAGTCACCGCCGACTCTCGAGGTGGCGGCGCTGCTCGAACAACATCGCTTCGTGCGCGGCTATCGCGGGTTCGTGCTACGCGACTGAACTGGTGCGTCGCACAGACAAGCTGCGCAACTGAATTCGTTTACGGCTGCACGCCGCGCAAGCCGGCCCACGCCAGGTTTGCCAGTTGTGCGCCAACTTCAAGTGGGTCAAATTCTTCGCCGCTCATCACGAGGTGGCGACTCAAACCCTCCGACATGCCAACGAGTGCGTAGGCGAGTCGTCGTTGATGTGTCGGGTCGAGCCCTGCATCAATGAGTGGGGCGATCGCTTCGGCGACCGATTTCTCCGCATCGCGAATCGCGGCCGCGAACTCGTCATCGCTTCGTGCACCGCTGCCGAACAACAAGTTGAACTCATCGCGGTGCGTCGCCACCCACGAGAAATAGGCGACGATTCCCGCCTGCGTCTGCGTCTTTCCGTCGCCGGCGTTGGCTGCTGCCTTGCTGATCGTCTCCAACATCTCGGCCGCCACCTCGTCGATGAGAGCGAGATAGAGCGCACGCTTGGATTCGAAGTGCTGGTACAGCACCGGCTTGGTGACACCGCCCGCTTCGGCGATGTCGTTCATCGAAGTACGGTGGAAACCTCTCGCGGCGAACTCCCGCAGTGCGACTTGCAGCACTTGCGTGCGTCGCTCGGCGGCGGGAAGTCGTAGGTTCACGTGGCGTCCGACTGAGTGTGCGGCCCATGTGACTGAGTTTGTGACGCGCCGTGTTCGTTCGAAGCTTGCTCGGCAGCGGCTTTGGCGTCGTCGCGTCGCGCGGCACGGATGCCGTACGTAATCACGATGCTCGGCGCGAGGATGACCGAGCCCACCACCAACGAGACGCCACTCGCCAAGTGGAATGCGCCGGTGTACTCAGTCCAAAGACCAGAAAAGAACGTGACGGTAGAGACTGCATAGAGGCCGTAACCGATTCGCGAGGCAATCTTGTTCAGACGGTCGATGCGATCGCGCTTGGCGACCACGGGGTCGACTGAGGGAAGCGTCGTATTCGAAGGACTCATCGGATGAGCGTCAATCTAGGCTGAACGATGATTGAGCGCGTATCGGTGCAAGCAGTGACGACGAACGACACAGCGATTCAGCTCAACGACGCCGTCGTCGCTCTGGGTGGGTTTCCGGCGCTTGCAGGAGCGAGCATGACGGTCGCACGGGGCGAGCTCATTGCAATGCGCGGGGCAAATGGCACGGGCAAGTCCACCTTGCTGCGACTGTGTGCCGGTCTGGTGCCGCTATCGCGGGGCGCGGCTCAAGTCTTCGATGTGGATCTCGCCAAAGATCGTTCGGCAGTCAGGCGCCACGTCGGTTTGCTCGGTCACCGCAACGGGTTGTACGACGAACTGACTGCACGTGAGAACGTCGAGTTCACCGCGCGAATGGTCGGCGCACAGGCGCGTGACGTCGACGAGGCGCTCGTTCGTCTGCGTATCGACTCGCGAGTCGCGTCAACGCGCGTGCGGGCACTGTCCGCAGGCCAGCGGCGACGTACTGCGCTTGCCTCGTTGGTGGTGCGGCGCGCACAACTGTGGCTGCTTGACGAGCCGCATGCAGGGCTTGATGCCGCTGCACGAGAAGAACTCGATTGCGTCCTTGCCGAGGCGACCTCCGTCGGTGCGACGGTGCTGTACACGACGCACGAGACTGACCGACCAGGTCGACTCGTTCCGCGCACGGTCACGCTCGTCGGTGGTGTAGTTGCGAGTGACACACCGAAACGCGATCAATCTGGTGGCGCATCGTGACTTTCTGGATGAGCGCATCATGAGATCTTGGAGCAACGCATCATGAAGCAAGCACTCGTCGTCGCACGCAAAGACTTGCTCATTGAACTGCGTGCAAGGTTGCTGCTCGTTCGTGTGGTGCCGTTTGCGCTGCTCGTGCTGGTGTTGTTTGCCGTGGCGCTCGACAGTGAGCCACTTATCCTGCGCGCCGCAGCCGGGCTCGTCTGGCTCACCATGCTGTTTTCGTCGTTACTGCTCGTGCAGCGTGCATACGACGTGGAAACGCGCGACGCTGCCCTCGAAGTGCTTCTCACGAGCGCAGTAGAGCCGGCGCAAGTGTTCTTTGGAAAGCTGCTTGCGGCGTTTGTGCAGTTGCTGACGCTGGCCGTGCTTCTGGTCTTTGGCGCAGTGGTGCTCTACGGGGCGACCGTCAGCGGCAGCAACGTGGTGTTGTTGGTCACCACTGTGGTGAGCGCAGCGTGGGGGTTGGCGAGCGTCGGTACTCTCTATGGCGCCGTGGTTGCGAACATGAACGGACGCGATTCGCTGCTTGCGCTGCTCGCGCTTCCTGTACTCGCCCCACTGCTGATCGGCGCATCTCGTGCCACCGAAGCTGCGTTCGGAAGCCAGACCATCGATGCGGCAAACGGCTGGTCGTGGGTCGCGCTTCTCGCAGTATTTGCCGTGGTGTTCAGCGCCGCAGGAGCCGCAGCATTCGACTCTCTCATGGAGCCAGAGGCCTGACGTGAACGGCATCCGAGGCCTGAAATGAGTCGATCAACCAGCACTACCGCAACCCGCATCATCGGCGTCAGCGCGATGCTTGTGCTCGCCTGGGTAGTCGTCAGTGCATTCTTCATCACGCCTGCTGACGTGCAGCAAGGCGACTCAGTGCGCATCATGTATGCGCACGTGCCCGCAGCGTGGATCGCCTACCTCGCATTCATCACGACGGCGATTGCATCTGGCATCTCGCTCGCTCGGCGCCACCGCACGCTCGGCTTCGACCGAGTCGCCGGCGCTTCCGCTGAAGTGGGCGTCTTGTTCATGGGTCTTGCGTTGGTGACCGGGAGCCTGTGGGGTCGTCTCACGTGGGGCACGTTCTGGCAGTGGGATCCGCGCCTCACCACCACGCTCTTTCTCTTCGTTACGTACGTCGGCTATCTCGCCGTGAGAAACATCGACAATGACCCATATCGTCGCGCCAAGCGGAGTTCAATCTTGGCGCTCCTCGCCGTGCTCGAGATTCCGCTCGTGCACTTCTCCGTCGTGCTTTGGCGCTCCCTACACCAGGAGGCGAGCGTGCTGAACCCCGACGGCGACGTGCGACTCGACGACATGATGCTCTTCACCCTCTTTTCTGGCGTCGTCGCATTCACGCTGGTATTCGCCTGGCTCGTAATCCATCGGCAGCGGTTGGCCACCTTGCGCGACTTGCAACAAGGTGTCGGCCTTGACGCCGCAATTGCGGTGCGACGCAACGAAGCGATCTCCGCAGGAAGCAGGGCATAGCAGTGGATGACATCGGCTTCATCCTCACGAGTTGGATCATCACGCTCGGCTCGATGTCGTTGCTCGCCTTTATGACGGTGCGACGCGCACGGCGACTCGCCGAACAGATTCCCGACGAAGCCAAGCCGTGGTTGTGAGCACCTGATGGATCTCACACCTCGCCCGACACCAGAAGCACCGAAGCGCAAACGGCGAGTCTTACCAGCTGCAATCGCGGGGCTCGCTGCGGTTGCTGGCATCGTGATCATCGGGTTCTTTCTCACTTCGTCAATTGACTACTACTGCAACGTCGACGAGATCGGTGTTCGCGAAGGCTGTGACGACACCCGTCGCGTGCGCGTGCAAGGCAGCGTCGATGAAGGCAGTCTTGTAGCTCGCGGCAGCATTACCTCGTTCGTGATGTCGTTCAACGGTGCCTCGCTGCCCGTCGACTATGAAGGCGAACCAGGCGGCATCTTCCAGGAGTGCATTCCCGTCGTCGCCCATGGCCGCATCGTCGACGGTGTGCTCGTTGCGACTCGCATCGAAGTGAAGCACTCCAACGAATACGAATCTGAGAACTCCGAGCGCATCACGGAAGCCGAGAAGTCGGCGTGCTCCTAGCCAGTAATACGGCGTATCTCGGCCGAGCGATACTGCTCGTTGGGTTTTTGGCGGCGTTCTTCGGCGCGTTTGCTGCCGCAGTCGGCGCACGGCGCAATGATCCCAGGACGCTAAAACTTGTGCCGCGTTTCGTGGTGCTTTCGACGGCGATGGCAGTCGGCGCCTTTGCGGTAATGGAGTTGGCGATGATCACCCGCGACTTCTCGCTTGATTACGTGCAAAAAGTCGGGTCGCGGTCGACCCCGCCGCTCTACAACTTCGCCGCTGTGTGGAGCGCGCTTGAAGGTTCGATCCTCATGTGGGTGCTGGTGCTCGCCGGATATCTCGCTGCTGCCGCCTGGTGGATGCGCAAACGCATGCAAGAGCCGCTCGTCGCGTGGGCGCTCGCAGTCATGTTCGCGGTGCTCGCGTTCTTCTTTCTCATCTCGTTTGGCCCAGCAAATCCGTTCGTCATCGGAGCGCCCGGTGTAACCGACGGCCCAGGGCCGAACCCGCTCCTGCAGAACCACATCCTCGTCATGTTTCACCCGCCGATCTTGTATCTCGGCTACGTCGGCATGACGGTGCCGTTCGCATTCGCTATCGCCGCACTCATCACAGGAAAAATCGAAGAAGGCTGGCTGCACCTCACGCGCCGCTGGACGGTCGCGGCGTGGGGTTTTCTCACGTTCGGCATCGCCCTCGGCGGATGGTGGAGCTACGAGGTGCTCGGGTGGAGCGGTGTGTGGGCTTGGGACCCGGTCGAGAACGCGTCGCTCCTTCCGTGGATCACCGGCACTGCGTACATTCACTCGGTGATGGTGCAAGAACGACGCGGGCTCCTGCGAGTGTGGAACGTTTCGCTCTTAATCGCCACTTTCAGTCTCACGATTCTCGGCACGTTCCTCACTCGTTCGGGGGTGTTGAACAGCGTCCACGCCTTTTCTGAGAGTGATATCGGCCCGTGGCTGCTCGCCATGTTTGGAGTCGTGGTCGCCGTGTCGTTGGTGCTCATCTTCCTGCGCGGCGACCAACTGCGTGCCGATGGTCAAGTAGAGAGCGTGTTCTCGCGCGAAGGGGCGTTCCTCGTCAACAATGTGCTGTTCGCAGTGTTTGCATTCGTGGTGCTGCTGGGCACGGTGTTCCCGCTCATCGTCGAAGCGCTGCAGAACCGCCAACTCGTGGTGGGTGAGCCGTTCTTCGACCAGCTCACCATCCCGATCGGGCTCACGATGTTGTTCATCATGGCGGTGGCACCAGTGTTGCCGTGGCGTCGCGACGGAAGGGGCGCGTTGTCGCAGCGGTTGCTGGCACCCGCGGTGCTCGGTGTGGCGTGCCTTGCCATCGCCCTGCTGGTGGGAGCGGGTGGCATCGAGCCGCTGCTCGCGTTCGCGCTCGGCGGGTTCGCTGCCGGCAGCGCGTTGCGACACCTGTATCGGGCCGTTCGTGTGCAGCGGTTGCGCGGGTTCGTGGGTCGGGCAAATGGCGGAATGATCGTTCACCTCGGCGTGATCCTCATCTGCGTCGCTCTAGCAGCGTCAAATTCATTCACGCGCAGCCAAGAAATTGATCTTGTTGTCGGGCGCGAAGTGAGTTTCGCCGGCCACACCTTTGAACTCGTCGACGTAGTCGAGCAACGAGATGCACGTAGCCAGTCGGTACGTGCCTTGGTGAGCCTCGACGGTGGTAAGGCCTACGCGCCGTCGATCACCAAGTTCACCCGCATCGGCATGAACGTGGGCACCCCTTCGGTGCGTACCACGCTGACACACGACATTTATCTCACGCTCGAGCCGCCGGTGCGCCAAGACTCCGGCCAGGCGCGCATCAAGGTGTTCATCAAGCCGATGATCTTGTGGTTGTGGGTCGGCACGTTCGTGATGGCAATCGGCACGCTGCTCGCGGTGCTGCCGTCGCGTCGCCGATCTGCTACTGGCACGGATGCAATCCACGACATGCGTGACGAAGTGATTGAAAAGTGAGCCGACTGGTGGTTGACGCGTGAAGATGGCGCGCATCTCTGCGGTCGCGACTGCGATCGTGCTGGCAGCGATGATCGTGGTGTTCATGGTCTCCGATGGCGACACCGATGTTGGCGCCCGTTCTCCGCTGCTCGGCCAGCCCGCTCCGGCAATCGCGACCACCACCATCGACGACGAAGCGTTCGATCTCGGTCGTCGCAAGGGTTCGTGGGTCGTGCTCAATTTCTTCAACTCCACCTGCGTGCCGTGTATCGCCGAGCACCCGTCGTTGGTGCGTTTCGTCGAGGCTGAGTCGTCGCGACTCGACGGCGCGGAGTTCTACACCGTGGTGAACGACGACTCCGACTCGGCCATTCGCGACTTCTTTGCTGCAAACGGTGGCGACTGGCCGAAGTTGCACGACACAGATGGTGCCATTGCGGTGGCGTTCGGGGTCGCGAAAGTGCCCGAGACCTGGATCATCGACCCGAATGGCTTCGTGCGCCTGCGCATACTCGGGGCAGTAACCGACGGCGTGCTCGAAGCACAACTCGCGGACCTGCGAGCAAGGCAAGGCTGATGAACTCACGGAACGAATCGAATGCGTTGAACGAACGGAAGGATCCGTCGCGAGGCAAGGTGCTGCGCCGGTTCGCATGGGTGGTGACGTTGGCGGTAACCGTCGTGCTGCTGGTGTTTGGTGCAGGTCGCGACACGGGCCCGCTCACGCAACAAGACCGCATCGACGCAATCACCAAACGAATCGCTTGCCCGACTTGCGACGGTGAGAGCGTCTATGTCTCCCGTGCGGCTGCGGCGCAGGCGATACGCGCGGAGATTGCGCGTCAAGTGGGCGATGGTTTGAAAACTGACGACGAAATCGTCGCCTACGTGGCCGACCGCTTCGGCGGCCAAGTGCTCCTGGTGCCAAGCGGCAGCGGGCTTGAAGCTCTCGTGTGGGTGCTGCCGATCGCGCTCGCAGTGGTGCTCGTCGCGGTGCTGCTCGCGTCGTTTGGTCGTGATGCGACTGGTGTCGCGCGACCGTCACGCCGCCGCAAGCTCGTAATCACGACTGTTGTTGCCGTGGTGGTCGGCACGGGTGTGGGTGTGCTCGTGGCCCGACAGTCGGGTCAGCGCTTGCCGTTGCAGACGGCGACTGGCGGTATCGAAGACAGCACGGCTTCGCTGCTCTCGCAGGCACGGCTTGCAGGCCCGGCCGACGTGAAGACGGCCATCGACTTGTACGGGCGAGTGCTCGAGACCGATCCGGACAACGTCGAAGCACTCACGTATCGAGCGTGGCTCATCATGTTGTCGGCACGGCAGTTTGACGAGTCGTTGCGCAAGCAGGCGTATGCGACGACGATCGCAGCACTCGGACGGGCAATCGAGCTCGACCCTGCGTATCCCGACGCCATGTGCTTCCTCGGCATCGTGGTGTTCCGCGACGGGGGAGACGCTGCATCGGCAAAAGAGTTTCTCGACCGCTGCATCGAACGAAATCCGCCGGCAGAAGTGCGCGGCCTTGTGGAGTCGCTGCGCGAAGAAGTTGACGCAGCACTGGGCGACTAGTCGACAACTGGTGGCGGCCACGCGCGCGCCGACACGAAGTCTTCATCGTTGCGGTCGAGGACCCACACGCTCGCCTTGCCCCACTCGGGCGCCCCATCGATACGCATCCCGTCGTCAGCAAGCAATTCGACAAGTGCAGGGATGACGTCACCGTGACTGCACACCACAGCACGATCTGGGAGTCGTCGCAGTAACCCGCGCAGTTCGGCAAGCACGTGGGTGGAAGCCCTGTCATGGAATTCGGCGAGGTAGTCGTCAGTCTGCACATGCGCACCCAATGCGACGGCGAGCGGCTCGACGGTCTCCACGCAGCGGAGGTACGGCGATGACACGATGATGGTCGGCGACGCCCCGGACAGTCTCTCTGCAAGTGCAGCGGCCTGCTTGCGGCCAGAGATAGTGAGCGGTCGCTCACGGTCGTCGCCGTCGAAGTCGTGGCGAGAACCAGCCTTTGCATGACGCACGAGGTACAACGGCACCGCGGCAACCTACTGCCTCAAGGTAAACAACGAATAGTCGACTGATCGTGCAGGAATCGCCCTGAATAGGCTTTGGCCATGCCGACGGGGGAGCCGCGAGACATTTCGCGAAGCGCACCACAGCTGATTGACCCGTTCGGCCGCACGGTGCGCGACCTGCGCATCTCGGTGACCGACCGCTGCAACTTTCGTTGTACGTACTGCATGCCCGAAGAGGGAATGAAGTGGCTGCCGCGCCAAGACGTGCTGTCGTACGAGGAGCTTCGTCGTGTCGCCAAGGTGTGCGTTGACCGATTCGGTGTTGACGGCATTCGCCTCACCGGTGGCGAGCCCACGGTGCGTGCCCACTTGCCGGTCTTGATCTCTCGTCTCGCCGAACTAACGGTGCCCAGCGACGCTGACTCACCACGCGCGGGGCAGCCCATCGACCTGGCACTCACGACGAACGGTGCCACGCTCGCCCTCATTGCCGACGACCTGCGCCAAGCCGGTTTGGCGCGCATCAACGTGAGCCTCGACACCCTCGACAAAGAAAAGTTCCGCGCAATGACAAGGCGTGACGACATGCATCGCGTGCTCGACGGCATCGACTCGGCACTCGCAGCCGGGTTCACTCCGGTGAAAGTGAATGCTGTCGTCCAGCGCGGAGTGAATGACGACGAGATTGTTGCGCTCGCGACGTTCGGCCGCGACAAGGGTGTCGAAGTGCGGTTCATCGAGTTCATGCCCCTCGACGCACAGGGGCACTGGCTCAGCGAGGCGGTCGTCGGGCAAGACGAGATCGTCGCCAAGATCAACGAGGTGTATCCCCTCGAGCAAGTGCCGGCGCGCGGTGCTGCTCCGGCAGACCGTTGGCGCTACCTCGACGGCAAGGGCACCGTTGGTGTGATTCCGACCGTCACCAAGCCGTTCTGCGGCGATTGCGACCGCGTGCGCTTGACCGCTGACGGGCAATTCCGCACGTGTCTGTTCGCTACCGACGAATTTGACGTGCGCGCTCTGTTGCGCTCCGGCGCGACCGACGATGAGATCGAGGCGTTGTTGCGCCGCGCCGTTGGCACCAAGTGGGCGGGCCACCGCATCGGTGATGTTGCATTCGTGCGCCCGCGCCGCTCCATGAGCCAGATTGGTGGGTGACGTGAGTCAGACTTGTGCGCATCATGCGAACGACGAGACAACCGAATGAGTGATGCAACCTTCTCGCACCTCGACCCGCTTGGTCGCGCTCGCATGGTGGACGTCACCCCGAAGGAGCCCACGCATCGTCGCGCCGTGGCTCGCTGCAAGGTGTTCATGCAGCCTTCGACGACCGCCGCAATCGCCAACCGCGAAGTAAAGAAGGGCGACGTGCTTGCGGTCGCGCGCGTGGCCGGCATCCAGGCAGCGAAGCGAACAAGCGACATGATCCCGCTGTGCCATCCGTTGCTCATCGGCTCGGTCACCATCAACTTTGAGATCGGGGAGACCTTCGTGGCGGTGGAGTGCCACGTGGACACCATTGATCGCACCGGGGTGGAGATGGAGGCCCTGCATGCCTGCTCGGTGGCTGCCCTCACCATCTACGACATGTGCAAAAGTGCCGATCGAGAGATGGTGATTGGTGACCTGACCCTGTGGGAGAAATCGGGCGGGCGCCAGGGCACCTACCGTCGGGCCGCCCTGTAACTACGCCCGCCGCCGCCCCGCCGGCGTGGCCTGCCGACCCTCACATCCCCTCGGGGTGCCCCGACACCCCGGGGCTCTCTGTCATCAAATCGTCATAGAATGAGGAAACTCGTATGAGCAACCTCATCTTGCTGCTGGTCGCCGCTGCCTGGGCTGCCGTCTTGGTGCCCCCGCTCGTTCGATCGCGCCTCCGGAACTCGCCGACCAGCTCGGTGAGCAACTTCCGTCGACAGCTCTCGTCGCTGCAACGGGACACTCGTCCCATCCCGCGCGGTTCACGCGGCCACCTTGCACCCCTGCGCGACGCCGCCCGACCCTTTGCCCCAGCCGCCCGAGTCGTGGGCCGACCGCTGCGCCAGGTCGGCAATGCCACGTCGTCAATGGTGCGCCCACGTGGCACCAAGCAGCACGCGAAGTTCGAGGGGGAGTACTTCGAGCGCGAGTTGGTTCGCCGCCGCCGCGCCAACTGGCTCTTTGGTCTCGCTGGCACCGCTGCGGTGTCACTGCTCCTTGCCATCGCAATGCGTGAGATGTTCTTTGTGTGGATCTTCACCCTCGCGTCACTGGGCCTCGGTGCGTATTGCTACATGCTCGTGCAGTGGCGTGTGCAGCGCGATCACGAGCGGTATCGCCGGCAGTTTCGTCGCGTTGCCTAGGCGTCGTTTGGCGAGGCTCGCTCGCAAGCCCGCCTGTTTCTGACTCGGAATTCCGTAGCCCGTCGGCGGTAGCGTGTTCGCCCGCGGGGCTGTAGCTCAGTTGGTAGAGCGGTACGTTCGCAATGTACAGGCCAGGGGTTCAATTCCCCTCAGCTCCACAAGTTCGTCGCGTTGAGACGTGCCGAGTGGCGCACGACACGTCGATTCGGCGAGACTCTTGAGCGCCGCTTCTCGCGGCGAGGGGGGACAAGATGACGACACCAGCAGCAGGTCTCGGTTGGTTTGAGGCCATCACGGCAGCCACCGGCCCCGGCCAGATTTTCGAGTTGGTTGAGTCGGATATCCGCGGAGTGAAGACCCAGGTCTTCAAGAACGCACCGGCGAACTTGGCCCAGGTGTTCGGCATGGCTCGCAACCATGGCGACAAGCCCTTCCTCGTCTATGAAGACGAAACGCTTTCGTTCGTGCAGACGATGGACCGCGTCGATGCCCTCGCGCACACGCTTGCCACTCGCTACGGCGTGCAGAAAGGCGACCGTGTCGCGGTCGCGATGCGCAACTACCCGGAGTGGTGCATGTCGTTCGCGGCGATTCTCTCCGTCGGCGGAATCTCAGTATCGATGAACTCGTGGTGGAAAGAAGAGGAGATGGACTACGCGCTGCGCGACTGTGGCGCGAAGGTGCTCATCTGTGACGACGAGCGGTACGCGACCGGCAAGGCGACCTGCGCCGCACTCGGCGTGAAAGTGCTCTTGGTGCGCTCCAAGCAGTCGGCAAACTCTGCCTTCGACAAGTGGGAAGACGTTGTGCAGCTCGGCACCAAACCGGCACCGGTGGAGATTTCGCCTGACGATGACGCGACGATCCTCTACACCTCGGGCACCACGGGGTTTCCGAAAGGTGCAGTCTCCACGCATCGTGCCATCGTCAGCGCTCTGATGGCGTTCTCGCTGCGACAGACCGTGGATGGCATGCGAGCCACGGTGAAGCCCGAACCAGATCCGTTCCCGCCGTCGTTCATCCTCATCGTGCCGCTGTTTCACGTCACGGGTTGTGTGCCGGTGATGATGAGCTGCTTCGTTGCTGGCCTCAAGCTGGTCATCATGTACAAGTGGGACCCCGAAAAGGCAATGCAACTCATCGAGCGCGAGAAAATCACCAATTTCGTCGGTGTTCCCACACAGAGCTGGGACTTGGTAAACCACCCCGCATTCCCGAACTACGACCTCTCGTCGTTGCGCGCAGTGGGTGGCGGTGGTGCCCCAGCCCCCGCAGCGCTCGTGCACAAGGTGGCGAACAGTTTCAAAAAGGGCGGGCCGCAACTCGGTTACGGCATGACCGAGACGAATGCGTTCGGCCCTGGCAACCGAGGCGCCGACTACGTCGCGCGACCAACGAGCACGGGCCGCGCGGTGTTGCCGATGCGCGTAGAAATTCGCGACGCCGAACGACGCGCATTGCCTGCAGGCCACACCGGTGATATCTGGATGGCGGGGCCGATGCTCATTCGCGGCTACTGGAACAAGCCCGAAGCCACTGCCTCGACCATCGTCGACGGTTGGCTGCTCTCAGGCGACATCGGTCGCATGGACGAAGAGGGCTTCCTCTATATCGAAGACCGTGCCAAAGACATGATTCTTCGCGCAGGGGAGAACGTGTACGGCGCCGAGGTCGAGCACGTCATCTACGAACATCCGGCGATTCATGAAGCGGCAGTCTTCGGTGTGCCGCACGAACGCTTGGGTGAAGAGGTGGCCGTTGCCATCTACCCGAAGGCGGGCCACGCAATCACTCCGGCAGAACTGTGGAAGTTTCTCGACGGCAAGATAGCGGCCTTCAAGGTGCCGTCGCACGTCGTGATGCTTACCGAGCCGCTGCCGCGTAACGCTGCCGGCAAGTTCTTGAAGCGTGAGCTTCGCGACCGCGTGGTGAACGGCGAGTTGAAGTCCGTACAGCGCTAACGCGCCGACTGGCGCTGACGCGTATCGACGTGTACCGACTGGCGCTGACGCGCGCCACATGACCCCGACCCCCGTGGCATGCGCACCCTCACGAGAGTGAGAACTCGAATGGAATCCCGACCGAATTGGTCGGGCTAACGGGGGGGAGGGGGACTCAAGGCCTGATCTGAAGGTCTTGTTGGCAAGACCTTTG
>JBMTYA010000004.1:0-27342 GCA_049454015.1 Ilumatobacteraceae bacterium
TTGTCCCCCAGACAAGCGCGCTAACCAAGCTGCGCCACAGCCCGTAGCTACGGCCTCGTCAGTCTACAAATGGCGCAATGATCCGCCATCCGAGATACAGAACAAGCATCGCCATCAACAACTTGAAGTGCCATGGCGCCTTGTCGCCACTCATCTTCGAGAGTTGCCGTAGCGACGGAGCTTCGTCGGCTGTGGATCGCGGCAGCGTCTCTGTCGCTCGCCCGCATGCTGGGCAGTTCCCCTCCGAAGTCAACGCCGACGGAGCGAAATAGCGCGAGCATGGTTCACACCAGGGCATGCGGTGAAAGTGTGCTCCTACCCTTGCTCCGACCGCGTACGCACACGCAGTTTGATTGGTGTCGAACCGAACTCGAAGGCTTCGCGAATCGACCGCTCGAGATAACGAAGGTACGCCTGCGGCAGTTCACGGTTGACGAACAGCGTGAACGTCGGAGGATCGACGGCTCCCTGTAGCGCGTACAAGACACGAGCTCCCTGACCCGGGGGCTGCTGCTGCTGCGCCGCTGCCAGCACGCGGTTGACGTCGCGGGTTGGAACGCGACGGTGATAATTGCCGATGGCATCCGTGAGCAGTGGTTGCAGCCGATGCACGTTCTTACCCGTGAGAGCCGAAAGACGCACGATTGGTGAGTCTCCGATGAAGTACAGCCGAAGGTTGAGTTCGATCTCGACTTGTTCCCGTCGTTCGGCGTCGAGCAGTTCCCACTTGTTCAAGACCACGACGATCGGGCAGCCGCTCGCATCAATGCGTTCGGCGAGTCGCTGATCTTGGCTCGTCACCCCTTCAGTCGCGTCAATTACGAGGAGGGCAATATCGCTTTCGTCTACCGCCCGGAGCGCCCGAATGATCGAGTAATACTCAGTGCCCCGTTCCACCTTGCTGCGGCGACGCATACCAGCCGTGTCAACGAACACGATCGGACCATCCGGTGTCTCCACGCGCGTATCAATGGCGTCGCGGGTGGTGCCTGATAGGTCGTGGACGATTGACCGTTCTTCACCGACAAGGCGATTAAAGAGCGTGCTCTTGCCGACATTTGGACGTCCGACGATGGCGACTCGGGGCTCTTTGGTCTGCGGATCACGAACGAACACTCCTGGTTCGGGCGAGGTCTCGGTTGCCAGCTCCAAGGAGTCGACGATGACATCGAGAAGGTCACCCGACTTTCGGCCGTGGATGGCCGAAACCGGTACTGCATCTCCGAGTCCTAGCGAAAGGAACTGCCACAGGTCGGTCTCAGCATTCGGGCCGTCCACCTTGTTCGCAACGAGAAGAATCGGCCGACCCGTGGTTCGCAGCCATGCGGCAATCGACTCGTCGTCGTCCACCAGGCCGGTCGTGGCATCTACGAGGAACAAGACGAGATCTGCTTCTCTGGCAGCTGCCTCTACTTGGCGGCTCACCTTTGAATCGAGAGCCGTGCCCCCTGGCATCCAGCCGCCCGTGTCAATCACGTTGAACGAGTGGCCGCACCATTCGACTTCGCGCGTATGCCGATCTCGCGTGACGCCCGGCTTGTCTTCGACAATTGCTGCCTGCTCGCCCAAAAACCGATTAAAGAGTGTGCTCTTGCCGACGTTTGGTCGCCCGACGATGACGACGCTCTTGCGGGCGTCGGTCACATTCACTTGGTTCAGGCTACTGAGCTACGAGAGCGATACCGTTGGACGATGATGCCATTGCCGACAACTTGGTTGCTTCCGTGACCGTCGACAACGTGCTCCTCGCCGCACCTCGCGGCTTTTGTGCAGGTGTCGAAATGGCAATCAAAGCCCTCGCCTGGATGGTGCGCACCTTCGAGCCACCGGTGTACTGCTACCACGAGATCGTCCACAACAAAATCGTCGTAGAACGGTTCACCAATCGGGGCGTGGTCTTCGTCGATGATGTCAGTGAAGTGCCCGCGGGCAGGCCAATCATGCTCTCCGCCCACGGCTCTGCTCCTCAAGTCGTCGACTCCGCACGAGCAAGAGGCAGTTACATGGTCGACTCTGTGTGTCCGCTTGTCACGAAAGTGCATCACGAAGTGCGGACACGCGTTGGCAAGGGCTATCGCATCGTGTACGTAGGCCACGAAGGACACGAAGAAGCGGTCGGCACCATGGCCGTCGCCCCGCACGCAATCTCGCTGGTCGAGACCGAAGAACATGTTCGCGCACTACCCGTCTTCGATGAACCGGTGGCACTACTCGCGCAAACCACGCTGTCCCATCGCGAATGGGAAGGCGTCGCAGAGGTCGTAAAGCAGAAATTTCCAGCCGTGTGGACCCCGGGTCGCAGCGACCTCTGTTTTGCCACCACCAATCGACAGGCTTCTCTCACCAAAATCGCATCGAAGGTCGACGCAATGGTGGTGATCGGCTCAGCGAACTCGAGTAACACGCGGGCTCTTGAACGTCTCGCGGCAGACGTTGGCTGCAAGCGGGTGCTACGAGTGAACACGGCCGACGAGATACCAAAAGACCTGCACGGCACCGTCGGTGTCACCGCCGGGGCGTCGGCCCCCGAAGAACTTGTCGTAGCCGTAATAGAGCGCTTGGCACCTCGCAACGGCGTACAAGAGGTGCGCGCAGTAGATGAGGACGAATACTTCCCGCCTCCGCGCCATATTCGGGAGCTTCAAGCTGCCGTCGACATGGCGATCTCTACGATGTGCGGCACACCAGTTAGCTCACGGGCGAAGTACGACGACCACTCACTCTCAGCAAGCGCCGTACTTGCGTCACTCTGACGCAAGCTCAGCGAGGGATGACTTCCGTCGGCAGCTAGTTAATTCCGCGGCACCTTGCTCCACGGCACTTCACGATCGACGCGCACGTCACCTGGCAAACCAAGCACTCTCTCACCAAGGATGTTTCGCATCACTTCGCTAGTGCCACCCTCGATGCTGTTCGCCCGGGCTCGAAGGAAGGCTTTCTGCAAAACGTCGGTCGGCCCCATAGCCGTGTCGGGGCGCTTCATGCTGTAGTCGCCGTAGAGCATTCCTTCTGCACCGAGCAACTGCATGCAAAAGGCGTAAGTGTCCTTGTTGAGGTCGGCGCTTGCCATCTTGCCAATTGAACCCTCTGGCCCCGGTGCCCCGACCTTGCGATTCTGAGCGGCGCGAATATTCGTGAGTCTCAGCAACTCGGCACGAATGTAGAGCTTCATCAGATCGTCGCGCGTCGCCGTGGACTTGCTCTCGTTCGGAATCTTCGCCCACAACTTGAGCGCCTCGCGTATCGGACCCGACGCTTTTGGTGGAATGATGCCGCCAATAGCGACTCGTTCGTTCATCAGCGTGGTGAGAGAGACTCGCCAACCATCGCCCGGCTTTCCGAGTGTCTCGTGCGCAGGCACTCGAGCGTCAGTGAAGAACACCTCGTTGAATTCCGCCTCACCTGTCATCTGTCGCAGTGGCCGAACTTCGACTCCCTTTGCCTTCATGTCCACAACCATTGCAGTCAAACCGGCGTGCTTCACGGCTTCCGGATCGGTGCGCACAACGAGCAGGCCGTAACGAGACACGTGGGCCAACGTGGTCCACACCTTCTGCGCGTTGACCACCCACTCATCACCATCGCGTACGGCCTTGCCGGAGAGTCCGGCGAAGTCCGAACCCGAACCGGGCTCAGAGAACAACTGGCACCAAACTTCTTCTCCGGTGAAGAGCGGGCGCAAATAGCGCTTCTTTTGTGCTTCGCTTCCCCACTCCACAACCGTCGGACCACACATGCCGTATCCGATTGGGTTGCGCAGGTACGGATTGGGGCCACCCGCAGAAGAAACGCGCTCATTGACAATCTTCTGGTACTTCGGCGAGATGCCGAGTCCGCCGTGCCCTTCCGGAAAGTTCACCCATGCAAGCCCGAGATCGAACTGCTTGCCGAGAAACGTCACGGGGTCGGTGGTGTTTGGCGGACACGCAGCAATGAGCTCATCGACCAAGTCAATGACGTGCTTTTCATCAGAAGTTGAGGGAACTGCAGTGCTCAGGGTGTTATTGGCCATACTGGCGAGGGTACACGGTGCGCTACCTTCGGGGTCACCATGTTCCCCGGAAAAGTCGCAGAAACAGCACCCAACCATCCAGCCGTCGTCATGGCCGGCAGCGGAGAGACCCTCACCTACGGCGACCTCGATGCCGGCGCCAATCGACTCAGCCATGTGCTGCGGAATCTCGGGCTCAAGCCCGGCGACCACGTCGCCATCTGCCTAGAGAACCACCCGCGCTTTTTCGAAGTGGTGTGGGGGTGCCATTATGCGGGGCTCGTCTATACCTGTTGTTCCAGTCGACTCACCACCGAAGAGCTCTCCTACATCATCAACGACTGCGGTGCGAAGGTGTTCATCACCTCCAAGCACAAAGCCGAACAAGCCGAGGAGATTGTTGCAGGGACACCGAACTTGGCAGCACGATTCATGCTCGACGGCGTTACTGCCCACTATGACTCGTATGAATCAACCGTCGCGGCCCAACCTTCCACACCGCTCACCGAGCGATTCGAGGGCACCGACATGCTGTACTCGAGCGGCACGACGGGACGACCCAAAGGTGTCGCGTTCGTCTACAAGCCCGAGCCGCTCGGCACACCTCCGGGATTGCTCATGCTCGCGCAGTTCGTCTTCGGGTTCAACGAGTCGACTCGCTATTTGTCGCCAGCACCGCTTTATCATGCGGCACCTCTTCGATTCAACATGGCGGTTCATCGCCTCGGTGGCACCACGATCATCATGGAACACTTCGACGCCGAGGAATATCTGGCGTCGATTCCGCGACACAAGATCACGCACACCCAAGTGGTGCCGACGATGTTCGTGCGAATGCTGAAACTGCCGGACTCCATTCGCAACAAGTACGACGTATCGACTTTGAAGACGGTTATACACGCTGCGGCTCCCTGCCCCGTCGAAGTAAAGCGCAAGATGATCGAGTGGTGGGGGCCGATCATCCACGAGTACTACGCAGGCACCGAAGGAAACGGCTTCGTCTACTGCAACTCCGAACAATGGCTCGCCCACCCCGGCACGGTCGGTCAGGCAATCTCGGGAATTCTCCACATTCTCGACGAGGAGGGCAACGAAGTGCCGACTGGCGAGACCGGAACCGTCTTCTTTGAGAGCCCGGCGGTGTTTGAATATCACAACGACCCGGAGAAGACGAAATCGTCGCGCGATCCGAAAGGCCGCGGATGGAGCACCCTTGGCGATATCGGATACGTGGATGCCGACAAGTTCTTGTATCTCACGGATCGCAAGGCTTTCATGATTATCTCTGGCGGGGTGAACATCTATCCCCAAGAGAGCGAGAACCTTCTCGTCACTCATCCAAAAGTGGTTGATGTGGCCGTTTTCGGTGTGCCGAACGATGAGTTTGGCGAAGAAGTGAAGGCTGTCGTGCAGCCCGTCACCATGCCGGCTTCAAAAGCGGATGCAGACGCCCTCGCGAAGGAGCTGATCGCGTTCTGTAGGCAGCATCTTGCTGATGTGAAATGCCCACGATCGATCGACTTCAGACCCGAGTTGCCTCGCCACCCGACCGGCAAGCTGTACAAGCGGCTACTCAAAGACGAATACTGGGCCAACGCTGGTCGCTCGATCTAGCGATTCAATGTCGCACCCGTATCTCGCCGGTCCTACGCCCATCGCATTTGCCCACCAGGGCGGAGCGAGCGAGTTTCCTGAGAATACGCTGCCCGCGTTCAACAACGCATACCAACTCGGCTACCGCTACATGGAGACCGACGTGCATGCTTCGCGCGACGGAGTGTTATTTGCCTTCCACGACCCCGATCTTCAACGAACTTGCGCTAGACCCGGCCTCATTCGCGATCTCACGGCAGAGGAGATTGCTTCTGCTCGCGTGTCTGGGCGTGAACCGATTCCGAGGCTCGACGACCTTCTTTCAACCTGGCCTGACGCAAAATTCAACATCGACTGCAAGAGCGACCACGCCCTGCCGTACCTGCTCGAGCGCCTACGCAGGGGCGACATGTTCGAGCGGGTGTGCATCGGTTCGTTCAGCGACGCCCGACTCGACGTAGTCAGGCAGGAGTTCGGCCCCCGAATATGCACCAGCATGGGGCCGCGCGACGTGGCAAAGGTGCGGCTGGGCACCTGGGTGGGGCGCACCCCGAGCTTTCGGGGTGAAGCCGTTCCGCTCGCAGCCCAGGTACCCGTGCGACAAGGGCCTCTCCCGATTGTGACGAAATCATTCGTGGAGGGTGCACACTCGGCCGGACTCCAGGTGCACGTCTGGACAATTGATGACGCCGACGAGATGCACCGGCTGCTTGATCTCGGCGTTGATGGAATCATGACGGACGAAGTGACGCTGCTACGGAAGGTGATCACAGAACGCAGCCAATGGAAATGACATGACGGTTGCGGCAATATGACGAACGTAATGCGTCTCGAGTCCGTTTCGCACTCATACGGCGGCGTTCCAGCGCTGACAGACGTCTCATTAGATCTCGCACCACACGAGATCGTCGCGATCGTTGGCCCCAGTGGTTGCGGAAAATCAACGCTCCTACGAATCGCTTCTGGATTGCTCCCGCCGTCCAACGGACAGGTGCGCAGTTCTGACCCGCGGGTCGGCTTTGTATTCCAGGACTCCGCCCTTCTTCCATGGAAGCGAGTGCGCGACAACGCAAGGCTTCTTGCCGCACGAGGTGACGACCAAATTGTCGATTCACTGCTGGAAGCCGCGGGTCTCGGTCTTCACCGCGACAAATGGCCGCACGAACTGTCAGGGGGCATGAAGATGCGACTCTCCGTGGTGAGAACGCTCGCCATGCGACCCTCCGTAGTACTCGCTGACGAACCCTTCGGGGCGCTCGATCAGATCACTCGTCAGCAGTTACACGATGAATTGCTTGCTCTGCACGCGACATCGCCCTTTGCCATGGTGATGGTGACCCATGCGATTGATGAGGCGGTCTATTTGGCCGACCGAGTAATCACGATGTCGCAGGCCCCCGGTCGCTTTGTGGCGTCCACCACCGTGAACCTCCGGCGACCGCGCGAGGCTGCACTGCGCTATTCACCAGCGTTCGCTGAAACGTGCGGACGAATCGCAGCGACACTGCGTGAAGTATCGGCACGAAGCAATGTCACGCGCGAGGGAACTGACCAATGAGACGCTCACTCGCACCCATCACGAGTCTCGTGACCCTCATCGGTGGCTGGTACCTGCTTGCCTATTCGCTCGACAACAACTTTGCCACCGACGACGGTTCTGCCCTCATCGTTCCGCCACCCCACCGCTTGTTCGAGGGCCTCAACGAGCGCACCGTTGAGCGCATCTCGGTCGCGACAAGCATCTCCGTCGCGACCGCGTTGGTTGGCCTCATCATCGCGATCGTATTGGGAAGCGCGATCGGCCTGCTCATGGCATCTGCCCAGCCCGTCGAGCGTGCCGTCTGGCCCTGGTTGATTGCAGTCCAAGTAACCCCGGTAATCGTGCTCACGCCAATCATCGTGCGCATCTTCGGGCCGTCCTTCGTTGCGCGCGTCTTTGTCACCGTGCTCGTCGCAATCTTCCCGATCGCGAGCAACGTACTCTTTGGAGTTCGGTCGATTCCTCAGTCACTTCGCGACTTGTTCGTTCTACGAGGTGCTACACCTGTGCAAGTCGTCAGAGAACTCTGGGTTCCAGCGTCACTCCCGTCTTTTTTTGCAGGTCTTCGAATTAGTGCCGGACTTGCCGTCATCGGTTCCATCGTCGGTGACTTTTTCTTCACCCGTGGCGAACCTGGTCTCGGCCGCCTCATCAACTATTTCTTTCTCGATACGCGCTCCGGACCCATGTTCGTGACGGCCATCATTGCGTCGCTTATCGGACTTGGGTTCTTCGCGATGAGTGGTGGTCTGCGTAAACTCTTCGTCGATCCATGGCACAAACCCTGAGATTTAGTCGTTTCTTTGCGCTCTCAGCTTCGATGCTGGTGCTGGCCTCGTGCGGTGGTGACGCGACAGATTCCACCGGCACGACGGGCGAGGCTGCCACTACTGAAACCACATTGGGTAGCCCGGTCGAGTCTCTGAACGATCTCTCTTCGGTCTGTCCCTCCACCGTCGTGGTGCAGACGGATTGGTTTCCGCAAGCAGAGCACGGGGGCATCTACGAACTCCTGGGTAGCGATTACGTCGTCGATGCCAACCGCGGAACTACGTCAGGCTCTTTGGTCTTTCGGGGAGACGACACGGGTGTCGATCTCGAGATTCGTGCCGGCGGGCCTTTCATCGAGTCTCCGGTCGTTACCGAGATGTTCCTGGACGGCAGCATTCTCTTCGGATACGTCGGGACCGATGTAGCACTTTCGCGGCAAGCGGAAACACCAACCCTTGCTGTCTTCAATGCGTTGATCATTAACCCACAGGTCATTTTGTGGGATGCGGCCAAGCATCCTGCCGCAAAGAGCATCGCAGATATCTCCAAAGAAGTTCCCGCAATCAGCGTCTTTGGTGACCGACCGTTCATGCGCTACCTGGTCAACGAAGGAATCGTGCCGACAGAAAAGGTCGACGGCAACTACAAAGGCAACCTGCTCCTCACCACCGACGACATCGCCCACCAGGGCTTTGCCACCAGTGAACCGCACCGGTACGCAACCCTCGAGAGCGGAGCGGTGACAGTCGGATACCAACTCTTGCACGACACGGGATGGACTTCTTATCCACAAAATCTTGCTATCAACAAGTTGCGAGTCGACGCCCTACGCGATTGCCTCACCAAGCTGGTTCCGATGCTTCAGCACTCACAAATCGACTACATGAACGACCCGAGTCGCACGAACGATGTCATCATTGCGGCTGTCACGGCGTTCGACACATACTGGAGCCAGGACGCTGCTCTCACTTCGTACGCGGTGGAAACCATGTGGCGTCTCGGCATCGTCGCGAACGGTGACACCCCGACGTTCGGCGATTTCGAATCACCGCGTATCGATGACTTCATCGCCAAAGCGGTACCTATTCTGCGCGCCCAAGGCATCGAGGTGCCCGACCTCACCGCCTCGGACATCGCGACGAATGAGTTTCTCGACCCTTCGATCTCGCTTCCATAATCCACTCGGCATTACTCCGAGGGGCGGCCGATCAGGCGTCTTTTACGCTCCATGCACGTTTTGCGACGGGGTCCTTGTCACTCCAGGGGAAGTTGATCCATTCGTCGGTGCGCTTCCAGACAAAATCACACTTCACCACAGAAGCCGACTTTTCGTAGAGCACGGCAATTTTCGACTCTTTCACCTGACCAGAGCAGAAGTCGTTCACCAGCTTGAGTGTGTGGCCGGTGTCGGCGACGTCGTCCACGATAAGCACCCGTGATTCGCGCAAATCGACGAGCGAGGGTACGGGCGGCAACATGATCGGCACAGCGAGACGCTCGTCAACGCCCGTGTAGAACTCGACGTTCAAGGTGTAGGTGTTCTTTACCGAGAGTGCGTAACCGAGAGCGCCTGCTGCCAACAACCCGCCACGCGCGATTGCCAGGATGATGTCAGGTTCGTATCCCGACTTGGCAATTTGTACGGCTAACTCCCGAGAAGCAACGCCAAATGAATCCCATGTCATAATCTCGCGTGCTGCCACCTAGAGCCTCCGTCTCCTAATGCGAAGAATCTAGTCGGTTTGAACGACTTGACAGGAGTCAAACATCCTCCACTGCGACGCACCCGAGGCGTACTGTCAACTCACCGTGCGTTACACCTACGATCTCACGCTCTTGCGCAATGGTGCGAACGACCCCACCACGCGTATTTCTGTTTCCCCATCTCCTGGGTCGCTGGTCGCCTACATCGAACGGGCAACTTTGACGCCGCTCGGCCCGGGCAGCATTCGGGTCACTATTGACGAGAACGAAGTCCTGTCGAGCGATGCTTGGGGCGCTGGCGCCGAGTGGCTGAAAGAGCGAGTCAAACGCCTCACTGCTCGCCATGAAACTCGCGTCGACCACTCTTCTGCTGAGCTTGAGCCCGACGTTGCTCGCCATGCCATCGTGGCTCGCCATCCCGCAGTACGAGAATCGATGCGTAGGTTCGGCCACCTGTTGCTCCCCGCCTCAGATACCCCCTATCACGAACTGCTGCCAGCCATCCTCGGCCAGCGAATAACGGCGGCGCAAGCGCTCGCCCAGTGGTCGGCGCTCTGCCACAGATACGGAGGCGTTGCCCCCGGACCGCTTGGCCTCCGCCTGCCGCCGTTACCTGAACGCCTGAAGTCCATTCCTTCGTGGGAATTCCATCGTCTTGGCATCGAAGAACAGCGGGCGCGCACGTTGCACACTGCTGCTCGATATGCCAGCTACATCGACCGCACTCGCGAGCTCGACGGCCCGAGTGCACGCGAGGCACTCATGCGCTTGCCTGGCATCGGCATCTGGACTGCTGCCGTCACCATCGGTGTGTCACACGGCGATCCAGATGCGCTACCGGTCGGTGATTTTCACGTCAAGAACACGGTTGCGTGGGCACTCACAGGCCGTCCGCGCGGAACCGACGAGGAGATGGTCGCCACGCTTGCCGCATATGCCGGACAGCGCTGGCGTATTGTTCGCTTGCTCGAACGTGCCGGCTTTGCGGCACCGCGCTTTGCGCCACGACGGCGACTTCTTGACGTTGCTTCCCTCTAACCGAGAATTTCCAACCCGAAACCCGTCGACATTGACGACCAGAAATCAGGCCAAGACTTCCCCACTACATCGGGATCCTCGACCGAGATGTTTGACTGCACAAGACCCAGAAGTGCGAGCGACATTGCCAGACGATGGTCGTCGTGCGGCACAAGCACCGCGGAACGCAGTGGCCTGGGTTCAATGCGCAAGCCGTCGGGCTGCACTTCGGCGAGCACTCCACATTTTGAGAGTTCCGCCGATAGGTCGCCCAGACGATCGCTCTCTTTGGAACGGATGAAGCCGACACCGCGGATAATGGTCGGCGAATCGGCACACGCCGCAATGACCGCGAGCGTCGGCACCAAATCGCTCATCGCAGACATGTCGACGTCCACGCCGGTGAGCAGCTGGCTCGAATCTCGCGACACCTCTACACCTTCGTTGCCGGGGATCACTCGCACCGTACACCCAACGAGTTTCAGTACCTCAAGAAACTTCGCTTCTGGTTGCGCAGTATCCACGCGAAGGCTTGGCACCGTCACAGAACCGCCTGCTATTGCCACCGCAGCAAACGCGTAACTTGCCGACGACCAATCGGGGTTCACGACGAATTGTGTCGCACGATAGTCGCTACTCGCTACCTCAACTTCGTCGCCACGGACGAGCACTTGCGCGCCGAATGACTGCATGACCGCAGCAGTCATGTGAAGGTATTCCCGCGACACGACCGGACCCTCGAGTCGGATGCGCAGACCACCGACGATGGGGGCAATCATCATGATCGCTGAAATGAACTGGCTCGAGACATCTCCGCGAGCCGTCAGTACTACTGGTTCGGCACCTTGTCGTGCTGATGACGCCAGGTCGAGTCCTTCCACCGTCACCGGCAGGAACCCTTCGCGTTCTGCCGATACCGTCGCTCCGAGAGCGCGCACGAGGCGGTGCAACTCACCCATTGGTCGCGCCCGCAGGCCTGGCCCACCAGTCACAGTGGTGCGACCACGACGCAGAGCAGCAATGGCTGTCAAGAATCGCGAGGTAGTGCCAGCGAGCCCAGCGTCGAGCACTACATGCGATGTCGCCGAAGTATCGATGGATGTGCGAACACGCACGGTGCCGTCGCGTTCTTCGATGCTGGCTCCCAGCAGTCGCGCTGCTGCAATCATTCGCGCAGTGTCGTCGCCGCCAGCGACACCTTGCAAGAAACTTTCGCCTCTTGCGAGAACGGCACATACGAGTGCCCGATTGCTCTCAGACTTCGAACCTGGCACTACCACCCTGCCGTGCAGTGCGGCGTTGGGGGGTACAAAGCTTTTGGCGCCCACCGATCAAACGACCCGTGCGATGGCGGGTTTGAAGCCGCGAGCCAAGAGGCCGCCACGGAAGAGTTCGACGCTCGCTACATCGACAACCATTACGAGGATGCCGCGGTCTCCCTCGACGGAGTGGGTAACCTCGAAGTTTGCAGTGTTGACGCCCAGTTCTGCCGCCAGGGTGAACACCTCGGCAGCTGCACCAGGGCGATCCGGAATCGGAATTCGAACTTCTGCAACTTCGGTCAGCTCGCGTACACGACCTGGCAGATTCGATCGCACAGTTCGTGCTTCATTGAGCCTCGCCAAGAGGGCTGCTGAATCGGTCTCATCCACGATCTTTCGCATATCGCTGAGTCCGTCAATCATCGCATCGATGGCATCGACGATCGCCGATTGATTCTCCCGACAAATGTCGAGCCAGATTGCCGGATGACCGCTTGCCACTCGCGTCATATCACGGAAACCACCCGCCGCTAGGCGCATCACGGCAGCATGGTCGTCGGCACGTGTGCGCGCCAGTGAAAGCAAAGTCGCAGCTGCGAGGTGCGGAAGATGGCTCGTGACGGCGACCAACTGGTCGTGACGGTTAGCCGGTAGTGCGAGCACGTCGCCACCAATTTCGCGCACGAGCGCAGCCACTACCGCAAACGTCTCGTCACTGGTCGAGCTCGACGGACACAGCACCCAAACAGCACCGCGAAACAAGTCGGCATCAGCACCGTCGAGACCCTGTAACTCGCTTCCGGCCATTGGATGGCCGCCGACGAACCGAGGATCTGTGATTGCCTCGACGATTGGAGCCTTTACTGAACCGACGTCGGTGACCACACCCCTCGTTGAGTCGAGCAGTCTTCGGATTCCGGAGGCAACCGTAGATACGGGGGTGGCCACGAAAGAAATGTCTCCTAAGGGGTCGATACCACGAGCATCAATGAAGCCACGAGTCAACGCATCGGTCTCGCGGCCGCCATCTTCATCAGCGCCCGACACGTGCCAGCCCTTGCCCCGCAACGCTGCAGCGACGGAACCGCCGATCAGCCCGAGACCGAGCACGTTTGCACGCTTCGCCACGACATTTCAGCGTACGGCGAGTGCGCGCACCTCCTGTGCAGTGAGGGGTCGCCACTCTCCTGGTGCGAGCGAAGTGTCGGTAATCGGTCCGATGCGCGTTCGCACGAGACGGTTAACCTCGTGACCCACCGCATCGCACATTCGACGTACTTGGCGATGGCGGCCCTCGTGGATGACGATACGCAACACGCCCGGTTGCACCTGGCCAACCTTTGCAGGAGCAGTGACTCCATCTTCCAGTTCGACACCTTTGCGAAGTTTGTTCATTGCAGACTCAGGAACCCCCTCAGCACCGCATCGAACGTGCACCAAATACTCCTTCTCCACGCCGAAGCTCGGGTGCGTGAGTCGGTGTGTGAGGTCACCATCATTCGTCAAGATGATGAGCCCCTCAGAGTCAAGGTCGAGCCGCCCGACGGGATGCACTCGCGGCTCCTGCGGCACCAATTCAACGACGGTCACTCGATCATGCGTGTCTTTTGCCGTCGTGATCACGTTGTACGGCTTGTGCAACAGGTAGTACACGAAGTCGGGCCGCACTCCTACGGGCACCCCGTCGACTTCGACCACGTCGGCGTTCACGTCTACTCGTCGCCCGAGTTCCGCCACGACACCGTTGACCGTCACTCGCCCTGCCGAGATGAGTTCCTCGCAAGTTCGACGACTGCCGAAACCGCGCTGTGCGAGCACCTTCTGCAGGCGCTCCCCCGAGGCGAGCTCCTCGTTCACGGCGTGGTCGTGTCGGGCACCACTCGCAGGCCGGCTTCGAGCGCTTCGACGACGCCGGCATCAGGCACGAAGTCGCTGATCGGCGGAAGATCTGCGAGCGTGTTCAAGCCGAGTCGCTCGAGAAAAAGCGGCGTCGTGCCGTACATGACTGCAAGGCCAGGACCATCGTCGCGCGAGACCTCTGAGATGTACCCGCGAGCCTGCAGCGTGCGTATCACCGACTCTGGGTCGACGCCACGAATCGATGCAATCTGGGTTCGTGAGATCGGCTGCTTGTACGCAATGATCGCCAGTGTCTCGAGTGCCGCAGAAGAGATGCGCGCCTGTTGACCATCGAGGATGAAACGCTCGACATAGGGCGAGACCTCAGGTCGACTCTGCAGGCGAAAACCACCTGCCACTTGAACGAGCTGGAATCCGTGACCCGCTTCGTCATACGACGCAGCGAGTCGGTTGCAGAGCACTTCAACTACTGACGTCGGCTGTTCGAGCACCTGGGCCAGCAGTTTTACGGTGACCGGTTCTACCGCAACGAGAAGAATCGCTTCGAGTGCCTTCACGATCTCTGGGTCGATCTCGCCTGTCGTCACTTTCGCCATATTGCGCCTTTCAGCCGTCGTAATTGTCGATTGCGCCGAGGCCGTCCACGACGACCTCGGGATTCCACAGCCCGGAGATTTCGCCGAAGCGCTGCGCCTGCCCCAAGTCGACCCTTCCCTGCTTTAAGAGCTCGAGAATCGCAAGAAATCTCACCACCACTTCGATGCGGTCTGCGATACCCGACACCAGTTCACGGAATGTCACTGCACCTCGCTCGGGGAGCACGCGAACAAGTTCGTCAAGCGCATCAGAAACGCTCGCTCGGATTGGCGCCACGTGATAGAGGTCGATGGAAACCGGAGCCTTGGGCTCTGTTGCCCTCAGGAACGCACGTTGCACGCGCAGCGGAGAGACACCTTCCAGAAGGTCAGGTAGGAGCGACTCAAATCGGTCGTCAGGCCCCGCCAGTCGTGGGTGAACAAGTTCTGCCCTCTCAATGAGATCGTGCATTACAGAGGCCACGTCTTTGAATGTCTTGCAATCGAGCAGGCGGGCAAGGAGGATGTCGCGCTCTTCCCAGAGGGCGAGTTCTTCGTCGAGGTCTCCGTCGTCAGTGGCAGGCAGGAGGCGCCGCGCCTTCAAGTCAATGAGGGTCGCGGCGATGAGCAAGAACTCGGTCGCAATCTCCAGATCGAGCGACTTCATCTTCTCCAGTTCGGCGAGGTACGCCTCGACGATCCGAGACAGCGATACCAGATGGATGTCGACTTCTTCCTGGAGAATGAGGTGCAACAACAGGTCAAATGGACCCTCAAAGACAGGGGTCGACACCGCATACGCCATTTGTACGAGAGTACCCGCGCGTTCACGAGTAACTTGGGATTGTGGCTCGCGTTCTGTCGTGCATACAGCCGACAGGAGATGTCCATCTCGGAAATTATCTTGGTGCTCTACGCAACTGGGTGTCTGGCCAACATGAAAACGACGTGTTCCACGGCATCGTTGATCTTCATGCGTTGACCGTCACCGAAACGCCTGGAGTACTTGGAGACCAAACACTCTCCCTTGCCGCGATGCTGTTTGCGGTTGGGCTCGATCCAGAAGTGGCGACGGTGTTTGTTCAGAGTCATCTCCCCCAACACTCGCAACTCGCGTGGATCATGGAGTGCACGGTCTCCTATGGGGAATTGAGCCGCATGACACAATTCAAAGACAAGGCAGCCAAGCGCGAGGCTGACTTCGTTTCAGCTGGCCTCTTCACTTATCCAGCCCTGCAAGCGGCCGACATTCTCCTTTATGACGCCAACGAGGTGCCGGTTGGCGACGACCAACGCCAGCACATTGAGATCACTCGCGACATTGCGATTCGTTTCAACCACCGATTCGGCGACACCTTCGTGTTGCCCAAAGCCGTTACGCCAAAGGCCGGTGCCCGTGTGATGGACCTGCAGAATCCCCAAGCCAAGATGTCAAAGTCGTCGAGTAGCGACGCCGGAATCGTCTACCTGCTCGACGAACCTTCTGCGATCGAACGAAAGTTCAAACGGGCAGTCACTGACAGCAGCAGCGAGGTGGTGTATGACCGCGATACGAAACCCGGCGTTGCAAACCTGCTCGAGATCCTCGCCACAGCCTCCGGCAGCACACCTGAAAACGTCGCCAAGAACTACACGCAGTACGGCCCGCTGAAAGCCGACGCAGGTGCTGCGGTCGTCGCGATGCTCAACCCGATACGGGAGCGTTATCGCGAACTCATGAATGATCGGGGCGAACTGGCGCGGCTCATTCGCCGCGGTGACGAACGCGCCGAGAAGGTTGCCGCTGCGACGCTCGCGCGCGCGCAATCTGCAATCGGCATGCTGCCTCGCTGAACCGAGCCGGGCGCTCGTGCGCTAAAGAGCGTCTGCCCTGCGCAAGGCAGCTGCGTGTGAGCTGTCACCTTCGCCGCGCACAAGCATGACGGTTTGAGGATCGCTGCCTACACCACTGAGTAATTCAGCACCAATTCGCTCATGGTCGTGATACGCACGAAATCTCCGAGACCGAGAACCCGCGACCGATGCCACGACTCGTTTCGCAGTGCCGAGACCAGACTCAAGTTTGCCGATGTCGTGCAGCAGCGCAGCTCGACGAGCCGCCACGGGCGCTGAAGGCACGAGACGATCAAAACGTCGCAGGACGTGCAACGCGTGCCGCTGATCCGAGGTAGCAAGTCGCAGGAACAGCGCGTATTCAGCGGGCAGAAGCGTGGCAACTATCTCGACGTTCTCGCTCGAAGACAGCGGGGACGCCGTGATTGAGCCGACAAATCGCTTAATGAGATGCCAGAGATTCGTCATATCTGCATCAACCCTCAATCTTCATTTTCGTACCGCTCGCGGATGTGATTCACGGTACACACTGACGAGAAGTTCGTCGTCGACCTTCGTATACACCTGGGTAGTGCTCACCGATGCGTGGCCGAGGAGTTCTTGCACGATTCGGAGATCCGCACCGTGAACCAACATGTGGGTAGCGCAGGAATGCCGGAGGGTATGCGGCGACACATGGTCTTTGATGCCGGCGAGTCCGGCGTACTTTCGCACGATGCCGAAAGCAGCTTGCCTCGTGAGTCTCGTACCACGCACCCCGAGGAAGACTGCATCTGCAAAGTCACGCGATTTCCAACGCTTCGGCACCAACATGCCGCGTCCACCCTCCTCCAGCCAATCAGCGAGCGCGCGGTGGGCACTGCGACCGAACGGAACGATTCGTTCCTTGCTCCCCTTGCCGAATAGCCGTACGAGCGAATCATCCATGTCGAGATCAGCAAGCGACAGCCCGCACGCCTCGGAGATGCGCGCTCCAGTTGCATAGAGGAATTCAACGAGCGCCCTATCACGTCGCGCAAACGAGTCGTCACCAGTAATCGAGTTAATGAGCCGCTCAATCTCGTCTTCCCGCAGCGGCTTGGGCAGGCCACTCGGAACCCGCACACCGTCGACCAGTGAAGCTGGGTCGTCTGCTCGTTCTCCTTCTATCGCCAGGTACTTATGAAGCATGCGCACCGCGGCAAACTGCCGTGCCACTGATCGCGCAGCTTTGCCGTGCTTGCGAAGGTGCGCAACGAAGGCTTCGACGTCAGCGCTGGACGCATTCATCGACGACTTGCTCCGCGACGACAACCAATCCTCGTAGTCGCGCAAGTCGCGACGATATGCCTCGATTGTCTTGTCCGCACGACCCTGTTCGATCTGCAGCCAGGCAAGAAAACGCTCAGCTGGTTCGAGCGACACGCGAATCAGGCTCCGCGCAGCAGCCGCTCAGTCAGCAACAGACCTGTCACCGTCTTTGCGTCTTGGATGCTGCCGTCAAGCACCATTCCAATTGCCCGATTGAGAGGAATCTCTTCGATTGTCATATGGCGCTCCTCTGGGCCGTGCCGGTCGTGCGGCACATCGCGCAACTTGCGGGCAAAGAAAATCTCGACTGTTGAGTCAGTGATGCCGACAGCAGAAATCTGCATCCCGAGGCGCAGCCACTCCTCAGCCTCAAGACCAACCTCTTCGCGCAGCTCACGCTGGGCGGTGACGAGTGGGTCTTCTCCATCTTGGTCGCGCATTCCGGCTGGAATCTCGAGGGTCTTTTGGTGCAACGTTGGCCGGTACTGCCGCACAAGAACCACTCGGCGTTCAGCGTCGTCTCGCAAGGCGACAACCCCCACGGCCCCTGGCGACTGCACAAAGGTGCGGGTAAACGCCTCGCCGTCCGGATCGGTGAAGTCCCCCCGAACAAGTGACCATGCTGCCCAGTCATGCACCTTGCGTAAAGGCGATGAATGGAAGCCTTCGACAGGCTCAGCCGAGCGTTTGATCATTGAAGAGCGCGCTAGCGCTGCTGACTCACGCCGGCACCCGACGTTCGCTCACCAGCTAACTCGCGGCGCGCACGATTGGCGAGCGCTGCGCCAATGAGCTCTCGGAACAACGGATGCGGGCGGTCTGGCCGACTCTTGAACTCAGGATGTGCCTGCGTGGCGACCCAGAACGGGTGGTTCTCCAACTCGATGAACTCAACGAGGCGCTTGTCGGGTGACGTACCGCTGCAGATGAACCCAGCCTCTTCAAATCGGGCACGATACGCCGAATTGAACTCGTAGCGGTGTCGATGACGCTCGCTCACGACCGGCTCCCCGTACGCCTTCGAAACCTTCGTGCCGGGTTGCAGCACTGCGTAATAGGCACCAAGACGCATGGTGCCACCCTTGTCGGTGACTTCTCGCTGGTCGTGCATCAAATCGATCACCGGGTGCGGCGTTGCAGGATTGAACTCCGTTGAGTTGGCATCAGTGAGCGATAGTACGTGTCGCGCAAACTCGACGGTCATCACCTGCATACCGAGGCACAACCCGAGACAGGGCACGTTGTTCTCGCGGGCGTACTCGGCGGCTCTGATCTTGCCCTCGATACCTCGCGGACCAAAGCCACCTGGGATGACGATGCCATCAAGCGTGGTCATTCGATCGTCGGCGAGCAGACCCTCTACCTCCTCGGCCTGGATCCACACGATTTCAACTTTGGCGCCGTGATGAAAACCGGCGTGACGCAGCGACTCGGCAACCGAGAGATAAGCGTCATGCAAGTCGACGTACTTACCGATGAGACCGATGCGCACCGGCGTAGTTGCAGCTTCAACGCGGGCTACGAGTGCCTGCCATGGGCTCAAATCAATTTCGCGCTCGATACGCAGGGTTTCGCACACCACGGTGTCGAGGCCTTCATCATGCAAGATGAGCGGGAGCTCGTAGATGTTGCCCACGTCGGCAGCATTGATCACGTTCCGCACCGGCACGTCACACTGGCCTGAAATCTTTCGCTTCAGACCGTCGGAGAGCGCCTGCTCACTTCGGCACACAATCACGTCGGGCTGGATACCCCGGCTACGCAACTCGGTGACGCTGTGCTGTGTTGGTTTAGTTTTCTGCTCACCACTCGGGCCGATGAATGGCACCAGCGTGACGTGCACATAGCAAACGTTGTCACGACCCACTTCGTTTCGCCACTGACGGATGGACTCAAGGAACGGCAAGATCTCGATGTCACCGACGGTGCCACCCACTTCGGTAATCACCACATCGACATCGTCGGTAGTGATGCGCTGGATGCGTCGCTTAATTTCATCGGTGACGTGCGGGATGACTTGCACCGTACGACCGAGGTAATCACCGCGCCGTTCTGCAGCCAGAACAGCCTGATAAATCGATCCCGTCGTCGCATTGGAAGCACGGCTCAAGTTTTCGTCAATGAAACGCTCGTAGTGACCGAGGTCGAGATCGGTTTCGCCTCCATCGTCGGTGACGAACACTTCGCCGTGCTCGAATGGGTTCATCGTTCCCGGATCCACGTTGATGTACGGATCCAGTTTTTGCATCGTGACGCGCAACCCGCGCATCTTTAGCAGTCGACCGAGCGAAGAAGCAGTGAGTCCCTTGCCGAGTGCGCTCGCCACGCCACCGGTAACGAACACATGCTTGGGCACTTCGGGTCTCCCGTCGTTCTCGCCTGACGGGAATCCGCCAGGTTCATCCTTGACGGGAGGTCAGTCTACCCTCATCGACGAGTCGTGCGCGATTTACCGCGCTCTTTCAGCATGTTCCTCGCATGTTCCACGGCGGATTCAACGGCCATACTGCCCGACAACATGCGGGCAATCTCCTCGGCGCGTTCTTCCTCGCGCAAGGTGCGAGCAGAGGCGTAGGTGATGCCCTTTCGCACGCTCTTCTCGACGGTCACATGGTGGCTGGCACGTGCCGCCACTTGCGGGAGATGGGTCACCACGATCACTTGGTGACGTTCGCCCAGTTCAGCCAGGGCTGCGGCGACCGAAACGGCAGCGTCGCCCCCGATACCGGCATCAACCTCGTCAAAAACGAGTGTTCCGGGCGCCTGCGTCAGCACGAGACGAAGCGCCAGCATGGCGCGCGCCAATTCGCCGCCCGATGCCACCTTCGCCAACGGAGCCGGTTCGCTGCCGGGATTGGCAGCAAGCAAGAACGTCACGTCGTCGCCAGCCAGATCTCGCTCAAGATCGTCGCCGACAACCACCCGCACTCTGGCCCCGCCGAGCGCCAGGTTGGCTAAGTGCTTCTCGACGGCCTTGGAAAGCTTCGGGGCGGCATTTTCGCGGGCGTGACGCACGATCGCAGCCTCAGCGGCCACCGCACGCAACGCCTCGGCGCGGCGGTGGTCGAGACTTGCCGCTCGCTCTTCCCACGATTCGAGCTCCTGTAGGCGGGCAGCCGTTTCGCGACCGTAGGCCATTACTGCTGATACCGAGTCTCCGTACTTGCGCCGCAGATCAAACAACGTCTGACGTCGATCGACCAACGCCGAAAGTCGTTTCGGATCTTCGTCAACCGACTCAAGCACTCGCCGCATATCTTCGGCGGCATCACCGACCAAAGACTGCAGCTCCCGGATTCGTTCGACATGTTGGCGCATCGCTTCGCCTCGACCGAGGCCTGCCGCCGCAGCCGCGAGCCTGTCGACGGCCCCCTCGTCATCTACGAGTGCACTGATCGCCGTGGCGAGTGAGTCGCGATTTGAAGCAGCATCTTGAAGCAGATCGATCTGTTGCTCAAGCACCGAGTCTTCGTCGGGGTCACTCAGCCCAGCCCGCGAGATTTCTTCAACTTGAAATCGGAGGAGATCAATCTCGCGTGCCCGCGCGCGTTCGTCGCCGCCCATCGTTGCCAAAGCAGCGTCAATCTCGGTGAGCCCAGCCCGAGCCGCTCGCAGCGGCGCGAGATCAACTTCAGCAAAAGCGTCAAGTGCTGCTCGCTGTGCTGTTGCACCAAGCAGGCTCTGATGTTCGTGCTGACCGTGGAGGTCGACAAGAAGTGCCCCAAGTTCGGCGAGGTTCGATACCGTCGCCAACCGGCCGTCGACATACGCACGCGAGCGCCCATCACGCGGCACCACGCGACACAGGAGGCGTTCGTCGCCGTTGACGTCAATGAAGCGACCTTCGATACGAATCTCGTCGGCCCCGGGTCGCACCATTGACGGATCAGCGCGCTGCCCTACCAGAAGGTTGATCGCTTCTACGACCATCGTCTTGCCCGCTCCGGTCTCTCCGGTCAACACCGTCAGGCCATCGCCGAAGAGGACACTGACCTCCTCGATAACGCCGAGGTTTTCGATTCGCAGTTCGACCAGCACGGCTACTTGGTTACCACGCCAGAGGGGTCAAGTCTGCTCACTCTCGTAGTGCTACTCCGTCAGCCCGAATTTGGTGCGCAGAATCTGGTGGAATTTCGGCGGCGCAAAGCGCACGAAATGGGCGGTGCAAGTGTCGGGCGCAAATGTTACGACGTCATTCGCGGCCAGGCTGGCGACGCGACGGCCGTCGATTGCCAGATCAACCGGACGTGTGCCCGCCACCGTCATCTGCAGGTGCTCGTCAGGACCAAGCACGAGTGAACGGTCAAAGTTCATGTGCGGCGAGACCGGCGTAACGATGAGCGCACGATGGCGAGGCGATACGACCGGACCGCGCGCGGACATTGAATACGCAGTCGAGCCGGTCGGCGTCGCAACAATGACTCCATCTGCTGAGTACCGCTCGAACAACTCGTGGTTTACAGACACGTCAATCCAGACCGTGTGACCTGATTGCTGTTTTTCGAGCACTGCTTCATTGAGTGCACGCCACGAGGTTTTCGGCTGACCCTTCCCAGAGACTGTCACCGAGAGCAGCATCCGCTCGTCAATGATGAAGTCGCTACCCGGCTTTCCCGACAAGGCGCTGTCGACTGCAGCGATGGCCCTATCGATGCCCACCTCAGTGAGGTATCCGAGCGTCCCGACATTCACGCCGAGGATCGGCACTGGGGCGCCATTGAGCATGTTCACGGCCCGCAGAACTGTGCCGTCTCCACCGAGCACGACGACGATGTCGGCGTCTGACGCATCACGGTTACTCGCAACATCGGTGAGGTTGTGTGCTTGCGCGTCTGGTTGGCACATCCACAAATGGTGGCCGCCCTTCGACAACGACGACCGCAACTGTGCGAGCAAAGGTGCGACCTCGCTTCGAGTGTGGTGGGCCACCACCATCACGTTCGCCATGTTGTTCAGGCTATTGAGGTTGTCACCGCTTGACGGCACGTAGCCAGTGCTCGCGATTACCCGCCGGCCCCGGCACACCGGACTCGACGTCGCCGACGACGGGGGCCCCGTGTTGCGTGATTGATGACGCCACTTCGTCGATGCATCGCTGTCGCACCGCCATGTCGGAGATGACTCCTCCACCTCGGTCGACCTCCTGCTTCGAAGCTTCGAACTGCGGCTTCACAAGCAGGAGCAATTCCCCTTGGCTGCGTGCCGCCGTTAGCAAACTCGACATGACCGCGCGGAGTGAAATGAACGATAGGTCAGCAACGACTACGTCGAACTCTCCTCGCATGGCTCCGTCTTGCATCGCACGACCAATATCTCGAGCATTCATGCCGTCATGCACCTCGACACGTGGGTCTGACGCAATCTTGGGGTGCAACAAACCGCGACCAACATCGCACGCCACCACGACGGACGCCCCGCGCTGCAGGAGACAGTCGACAAATCCACCCGTTGACGCACCCGCGTCGAGCACACGTGCGCCCGAGATTGGCACCGGTTGACCTCTCTCATCAAAATGCTCGAGTGCGTGTTCAAGCTTGAGACCCCCGCGGCTTACAAAGCGCTCCACGGCGAGCACTGCAAGTTGATCGCGATCAGTCACTTGGCGGGCCACGTTCAACACTGGTGCACCATTCACCGTGACCCGGTCGTCGGAGATGAGCTCGACTGCCTCGGCCTCGCTACGCGCAAGGCCGCGGGCCACGAGCGCTTTGTCGATACGGTTTTGGCGCGCCACGCGCTAGGCACCGAGCACGACGTCGGCGAGACCCGCCAGATTGCCGAACACGCCGTCAGGCGCAACGGTTCGATCGTCTGGTGATTCGCTCACACCCGACAACATAAGGGCAAACTTTGCGCCGACCAAGCGTGCGAATGCGCCATCTGTTGAGTCACGGTCGCCCGCCATCCACGCGACACTGAGGTCTTCGATTCCCAATCGCTTACGGACGAGCTGACCCATTGGTGCAAAGGGCTTCCCTGCGATGATCGGACGAACTCCTCCAGCTTTGGCAATGGCCGCCAAGATTGATCCGCCACCCGGAATCAAACCTGCGGGTGTCGGGTACGTCGGGTCGTCGTTCGTGCCGATCAACCTTGCACCAGCAAGAATCGGAGCAACCGCCCTCGTGAGACCCCTGTAATCGAAGCTGCTGTGGTATCCGGCAACCACGGTGTCGATCGATGTCGCGCGTAACGCAAAATCTGCGTCGCTCATGGCATCGTCAGTAGTAGCGACCACGACCGCGCCAGCTGCTTCGGCTGCTTCGATGATTCCGGCTCCTCCCGCCACCAGTACACGTTCACCAGGCGACAAGAGGAGTGCCGCCGCACCAGCTGAAGTGCAGACGTCACCCTCGGCGGCGATGCCGATTTTTGCAAGTGCAGCTTCTTGTTTGGCGAGCGTGGAAAACGAATTATTGGTTACGAATAGCACCCGATGACCGGCGCTGCGCAATCGCGAGATGGCCTCGACTGAACCGGCGATTGGCTGGTGCATCAGCCACACCACGCCGTCGAGATCACAAAGAATCGGTGTTTTCACGCCGCACGTCACGCTACTTGGCGACAAATCTGCCAACCTTGAGGTGTGCCGCCTGCGACTCGCAACTCGACAACAGTGCGAACGCCGTTGTTTCTTCCGTTCCGTGCGCTGCGCTACGCCCAACACCACGACCTTTCGCGCGTGACGGCACCACCGTATGACGTGCTCTCTGCCGCCGATCGCGAACGTCTTTCACGGCTGCACGAACACAACATCGTTTGTATCGACCTACCGGTCGGCGACGACCCATATGCCGCGGCAGCAACGACACTGCACGATTGGCGATCGAAAGGCGTGCTCGTGCTCGACGAACGACCATCGTTCACGCTGTACCGCATGCAGTTCGTCGATGCCGCCGGAGCGAAGCGGAGCACCGTTGGGGTTATCGGCGCACTCGAAGTGGTCGATGAGGGTGCGGGTGGGGTGCTCCCGCACGAACGCACCACACCAAAGGCCAAAACCGACCGGCTTGACTTAACACGCGCTTCGCAGACGAACCTGTCGCCCGTCTGGGGCTTGTCGCTTCGCGAGCAACTTACCGACGCGCTCATCGCGCACGGTGAACTGCTCGGTGAATTCGTCGACGACGACGGTGTGCACCACAGCGTTGAGCGAGTCAGCGAGCCTGGCCGAGTGCGCAGTATCGCTTCGTTGGTTGGCTCAGCCCCGGTGCTGATTGCTGACGGACACCATCGCTATGCGATTGCCCGCTCGTATCGCGACGAAATGCGAGACACCCCGCTCGCCGATGCCACTCGCACGACGATGACCTACGTTGGCGAACTCGTCGAGCAGCAACTGAGTATCGCAGCGATACATCGTTTGTATAAAGGCATCAACATCGAGAAGCTCCGTGAGGTTCTCACAATTTCTTTCGATGTTTCCCCCGTAGGTGCCCCGGTCAACGCATCAGTCATCGCCGAGATGTCTCGGCGCGGTTCGCTCTGTCTCGTCGACCGCTCCATGAACGGTTGGTGGCTGACTCCCAAGACCGAAGCCTTCAGCGGTCTTCGCGACCTCGACAGCATCCGCCTCGAGCACGCGCTCCGTGCGGTTAGCCACGAAGTGGCCTACCAACACGGTTTTCACGAAGTTGACGCAATCATGCGCGCGGGGCACGCCGAAGCGGCGATCTTCATACGCCCAACGAGCATCGCGGAGATCCGGCGCACCGCCGACGAGCGAATGTTGATGCCCCCGAAGTCGACGTTCTTCACCCCGAAGCTGCGGACGGGGCTCGTTATGCGGCCACTCGTCGTGTAGCACGCTGCCGCTCACGCGCCAGGATGCAACGACCCGCTCGCCCCACTACTGCTCTTGCGCCTCGCGAGTCAGGGGCGTGTCTCGAGTTTCGCGTGCTCGCGACGAAAGCTCGGCATAGAGCGCTTCAAGTCGTTGTGATGCACGTCCTGAAGCAATGCGCTCTACGACCAATTCTGTGACGCTCTGGGTGCGCGCGCCAACCCGGAAGAAGCGGCGTCGTACGTGCCCCAACGCTGTGACCTCGTCACCGACTTTGATGATGGGCAGATCCATGTTCAATGCCACCACCGGCACCACCGCTCGTTTGCCATTCACCACTGCCGCGAGGTCGAAGGTGGTTGCTCTTTGGTGTCGGTCGATCACCCGTACAGTCGGCAATGCCACCAGTCGCCCTCGCACCACTGCGACATTCGTCGACTCCCTCTGAGGTTCTTTCTTGCCCCCGCGGGCGATGTGCGATGACCCTGCTGCGATCTTCTTCTTTGCCATTGTGGTTCTCCTGACGGCCGCAACAAGCGGCCACAGGGCTGTGTGCACAAGACTCGCCTAGCGGAGGTCGAAACAGATTTCTATTCGCCGAGTCCGGCGAGTCGCGCCTCCACGTCGTAATACGACGAGTCATGTTTCGCCACGCGTACGAAGAACTTCTTGGCAGTCACTTGATCACCTGCACGGTCATACAAATCACCGAGCACGTACCACTCCAGCAAGTGGTGAGGCAACACCTGACGTGGTTCGCTGCCATGCGTCATGATGCGAATCGCGGCCTGCACGTCACCGCGGTCGGCGTACGACATCGCAGCCGAAACGCGACCCTCCGCCATGATCGCAGGGTGCGGTGAATGTTCTTTCATCTCGTTCCACAACTCGTCGACGAGTTCATAGCGTTTGAGCGCGCGGTAGCAGTCGATCAGAACAGGAAGATTCGTCATGTCGGCCCGATCGCTGCCTCGGGAGAATTCGAGATGTTCCGCTGCAGATTTCCAGTGCTGGGACCGATACTCGAGTCGACCTGCAAGCACTCGCACCTCACCGATGAGCCATAAATCTTCAAGCACAGGTCGCAACACGTTCAAAGCTTCCTTGTATCGCTCAGCGTCGTAAGCAACTATTGCTCTTGACAGCTGCTTGCTGACGTAGCCGAATCGACGTTCACCGACGGCCTTCTTCACCTCACGAGCGAGCGCATCCTCTAAAGCCGGCGGGGTTGGGAACGGTGGACGATTTGGGTCGCGGCGCTTCGGCTTCCGTCCGCCGTCGCGGTCGCCACGACCTGAAGAGGCCCCGCTGTCGCGTCGCCCGGACGCTTTATCGAAACGTCGGCCCCGAACCGAACCTTCATCCACGAAGTGCTCATCTCGGTCTTGCCGAGGAGCAAAAGGTTTATCTTTTCCGTACTTTCGCGGACCTTTCTTCGCGAACACCTCGGCGCGGCGCTGTTGAGCGGCATTCTTGGGCGCCTCATCCTCATCTCGAAAACGGCGCGGGCGACGGTCATCATCCCGACGCGGACCACGATCCGGACGTTCACGGCGGTCTCCGCGGAAATCATCCCTGCGCGGCCGGCGATCCGGACGACCACTGCGCTCGCCGCGGAAATCCTCTCGGCGTGGGCGACGGTCATCATCGCGACGCGGCCGGCGATCATCATCTCGGCGCGGACCACGCTCACGACGCTCGCCACGGAAGTCGTCACGGCGCGGGCGGCGATCATCATCTCGGCGCGGACCACGCTCACGGCGCTCGCCGCGGAAGTCATCCCGACGCGGACGCGGGTCTACGTCGCCTTCGCGACGCTTACCGAATCGACCTCGACCAGCGTTCGAGCCGCCGCGGAACGAACTACCTGAACCGCCGCGCGAACCACTTCGTGACCCGCCGCGCGAACCACCACGCGAAGCACCGCGACGATCACCACCTCGTTCGCGTCGATCGTCTTGCGCCATGGTCGTTCAACGCTACGGCACACATTTGGCCACCTTACGAAAAGTCAATGATTTCGGCTCGAAAACGCGAAAAGCCCCCGCTTTCGCGGGGGCTCCTCGTATGAGAAATCTGGCGGCAACCTACTCTCCCAGGGGGTCTACCCCCAAGTACCATTG